>JAEYZV010000340.1 GCA_023427865.1 Acidobacteriota bacterium | reverse complement strand
ACCCGCTACCCGAAACCCGCTACCCGCTACCCGATGAGATTCGCCCACGTTGCATACTCGGTCCCATGACATTGCGACGCGCGAGCGGGCTGCTGCTGCATCCCACTTCGCTGCCCGGACGGTACGGCATCGGCGACCTCGGCCCCGAGGCGCATCGGTTCCTCGACTTCCTCGACGCGGCGGGGCAGCGCATCTGGCAGGTACTGCCGCTCGGGCCGACCGGCTTCGGTGACTCGCCCTACCAGTGCTTCTCGGCGATGGCGGGCAACCCGATGCTCGTGAGCCCGGAACGGCTCGCGGACGAAGGCTGGCTCGACGCGGGCGATCTCGCGGCGCTCGAGGGTCTGCCGGCGCACACGGCCGACTTCGACCGGCTCATCGAGCCGCGACGCGCGATGCTCGCGCGCGCGTATGCGGCGTTCCTCGCCGCCGCGACGGCAGATCAGCGCACGTCCTTCGACGCGTTCCGCGCGGCCCACGCCTGGTGGCTCGACGACTTCAGCCTGTTCATGGCGTTGAAGGAGGCGCATGCCATGCAGGCCTGGACCACGTGGGCGCCGCCACTGCGCGACCGCGATCCGCGGGCGCTCGCCGAGGCGCGCGCGCAACACGCAGAGGTCTGTCGGCTGCACGAGTTCGTGCAGTGGCAGTTCTTCACCCAGTGGGACGCCTTGCGGCAGGCGGCTGCGCGGTGCGGCATCGAGATGATGGGCGACATGCCGATCTTCGTGGCGCACGACAGCGCCGACGTGTGGGCGCGGCCCGGGCTGTTCGACCTGTCGCCCGACGGCACGCCGCGCGTCGTCGCAGGCGTGCCGCCCGACTACTTCAGCGCTACCGGACAACTGTGGGGCAACCCCCTGTACCGGTGGGACCGCATGGCAGCCGACGGATATGCGTGGTGGATCGATCGCGTGCGCATGACGCTCGCGCTCGTCGATCGGGTGCGCCTCGATCACTTTCGAGGGTTCATCGCTTACTGGCAGGTGCCTGGAGACGCGGCGACGGCGATGCATGGGGAGTGGCAGCGCGGCCCGGGCGCGGCGCTCTTCGATGCGCTCGCCGCCGCCCTCGGCCCGTTGCCCATCGTCGCGGAGAACCTCGGCTTCATCACCCGCGACGTCGAAGACCTGCGGGCGGCCTACGGGTTGCCCGGTATGGCGATCCTGCAGTTCGCGTTCGGGACCGATCCGCAAGCCCCGGACTTCCTGCCCCACAACTACACGCGCGATCGGGTCGCGTACACCGGGACGCACGACAACGACACGACGGTCGGTTGGGCGCGCGGCGCGGAAGGCGACAGCACGCGCACGCGGGAGGACGTCACCCGCGAGCGTACGTACGCGGAGGCGTATCTCGAAGCCGCGCCAGACCAACTGCACTGGGCCGCGATCCGCGGCGTGCTGGCGTCGGTGGCCGACACGGCAATCGTGCCCGTCCAGGACGTGCTCGGCCTCGGCAGCGAGGCGCGCATGAACACGCCGGGACGCGCATCAGGGAACTGGCGCTGGCGCATGGCGTCCGGCGCGCTCACCGACGCGCACGCCGTGCGCCTGCGGCGCCTGGCGGATCTCTATGGTCGGCTGCCGGTACGCGAGCAGACGTTCGCGCAGGCCGCGCGCGAGGAGGCGGCCCCCGATGGCGGGCGCGTCGGGCAGGGCCCGACGCCTACGTAACATCGTGTACGTAGCCGCCTATCCCGCCCGGCGGTCTCCGTGCGCTCGGGACTGTACGTAGCCGCCGGGCCTTGCCCGGCGGTCGTTCCCTACCGTGTACAGCTGCCCGCAAAGCGGCGCGCGAGCATCGTGGCGCCGTGACGATCGGGCGCCATGTACAGGGCAAACGCCTCGGCCCCGGGCCGGTACTCCTCGACGAGCCACACCGGCCCCTTCGGCGTGTGGACGACTGCGTGCGGCACGGCACGCACCACGGTGTCGAGCAGGCACGAGGTCACGCTCCTCGTGATGAGCGACAGGTCGAACGCGCCTTTCCCGTCGCGATGCGCCCACCCGGTCATGTAGGTGACTTCGTCGCACCACCGGAGCGGCTCGGGTCGCTCGCGTGGATACCGTCGTTCGAGCTCCACGAAGTACACCTGCTCGCCACCGCGACCGGGACCAGCGAACATCGACAGGGCGTGCACGGGCATCCGGTCGCGCTCGTCTCCACCGACCGACGGCGTGTACACCGCGAAGTAGTCCCCGGCGAGCATCAACCGCTCTTCGCGGTTGAACGTCCGCTGCAGCGCGTCGAGCAGCGCTGCCGCTTCAGGGCCGTCGACCGGCACCTCTCGCGGCACCGTCACGTCTGCCTCGCCAGCGATGGCCGCGCCGTACTTCGGGGCGCGGTCCCCGTCGGCGGGTCGCAGCGGCTCGCGTCGGGCGTTGCGGCTGTGGAGGGCGACCTGTTGCTGGCAATGGGTAAGCACCCACGTCACGCCGTCGGCCGACACCCGCCGCGGCGCGTCGCCTGGCGTGTGCAGCACCCAGTCGCGGGGCGGCGCGGGCAGTCCCCACCACGCGAGCGGGCAGTCCTCGAGTCGCACCGGCACCTGCGCTTCCTTTGCCGGTCCGGGCCACGGCATGCGCCAGCGCCCCCGGTCGAACGTCGCCACGGGCAGCATGACGCCATCGTCACGCACGACCGCGACGATGAAGGCACTGCCCGTCGCGGCACCGCCGCTGACCGGCACGAGGAGCAACACGAGCAGGAGGAGTCGAGGGAGGCAACGCATGCGCGTCTCCCGGCAGGCTGGCAGCGCCATGCTACCAGAGTGAACGCCGGCCCGGCGGGACGCGCGACATGCGCGCAACGTCCACCGCCGCCGTACAATGAAGCCGCTGGCTCGGCGGCCGTCCGGCTGCCGGGCCATTCGTTCTCGTTTCCCGAGGGTGCCTGACATGAACGCGCAGATTGGCATGGACATCAACGAGCGGGCTCGCCGGGCGCTGACCCGCGTGCCGCCCTCCGTGCGGGTCACCGACGAACTGGTGGCCGATGTGGCTGACGCGTTGCGCGGGGCAATCCGCGCGGCGTACCAGCACGCCGCCCTCATCGCGACGAGCCGCACCTACGAGGGGGTGACCCTCGAGGAGTCGCGTGCGCGTCGCGCCGAAGCCGACGAACTCGGGCAGCAGTACGATCGCCTGGCCAACGAGAGTCGTTGAGGGGCTGGGCGCGGCCGCGACACCCCACGACGGGTGCCGGTGCCCACGACTGGAGGAAGCCATCGTGCCGAAGACCCCTGGGGGATTGCTCCGACGTTGCGCTGCAGGCGCCGCGTTGAGCGCCTGCCTCGCGGGCGTGCCGCTGTTGGCACAGGAGCCAGTGCCCGTCGCACCACCGTGCGACTGCGAGAAGCCACCACCTCCACCCCCGGTCTGGGGCGGCTCGCTCGGCGCCGGCCTCGCGCTGACGCAGGGCAACAAGGACACGTCGAACTTCAACCTCTCGTTCGACGTCAAGCGCGACCCCAAGACCCGCACGATCTTCAAGGCCGATGCCCTCTACATCCGCGCGACCGAAGGCGGCGAGCGGAACGTGGATCGCGCGCTCGCCAACGGTCGCGTCGAGTACCTCCTCACCGAACGGACGTACACGTTCGGGCAACTGGCGTACGTACGCGACAGGTTCAAGGACCTCGACTGGCTGCTCGCGCCGACCGGAGGCGTCGGCTACAAGCTCGTGGCCACCGAGCAGACCTCGTTCGACGTGGATGGCAGCGTCGGCATGGTGTTCGAGAAGAACACCGGCTTCGACGTGGAAACCGACGGAGCGTTCTCGGCCAGTGAGCGTTTCTCCCACGCGGTCTCCCGCACCGCGACGATCACGCAGGGCGTCACGGCCCTCTGGAAGATGGACGACCCCGGCGACGCGCTCTATACCTTTGGTGCCGGTCTGGCCGCCTCGGTGACCGCCCGCACGCAACTCAAGCTCGAGTTCCAGGACATCTACAAGACGCGACCCACGGGCGTGGGTGTGCAGAAGAACGACATCGCGTTCATCACAGCGTTCGTGTACAAGTTCTGAATCGCGGGAGGCGACATGATCAAGGAGTTCAAGGAGTTCATCGCCCGGGGCAACGTGATCGACCTCGCCGTCGGTGTGATCATCGGTGCCGCGTTCGGGGCGATCACCAAGTCGCTCGTCGACGACATCGTCATGCCCATCGTCGGTCTGGTGCTCGGGCAGGTGGACTTCACGAACCTGTTCGTCGTGCTCACCAACGGCACGCTGACGGCACCGCCGGCGACGCTGGCCGAGGCCAAGGCCGCCGGCGCCGTGACCCTGAACTACGGCCTGTTCGTGAACACCGTCATCAACTTCCTGCTGATCGCCGTCGCGGTGTTCCTCCTCGTGAAGTTCGTCAATCGCGTGCGCCGCCAACTCATGAACGAACCGGAGGCCGCCGCGGCCCCACCGCCGGAAGAAGTGGTGCTGCTGCGAGAGATCCGCGACGAACTGAAGCGCACCGGTGCCTGAGTCCGCACTCGCCGAGTGCGTGCCCAACATCTCGGAGGGCCGCGATCC
>JAEYZV010000114.1 GCA_023427865.1 Acidobacteriota bacterium | reverse complement strand
CGCGCCGCGGTCGACACTGGCCGGGAGAGGGCGGGACGGGGGAGGAGGTCGCATGCCGGAACCAGCCGCGGCCCTGCGCGTAGCGCCCCGCCGTGCGTCCGCCTCGGCCCGGCGAGCCATCGTCTCGCTCGCCGCCAGCTTCGCGTTGTCGATCGCGCCGGCGCCGGCGCGGGCGGAGGTGAAGGACGCGACGCCCACGGGCTTCACGATCGAGAACACGCGCGTGGTGCCGGTGGACGCAGCCACGGCCTTCAAGGCCGCCGTCGAGGGCGTGGATCGCTGGTGGCCCCGCGATCACACATGGTGGGGCCGGGAGGGCACGCTGTCGATCGAACCACGCGCAGGTGGGTGTTTCTGTGAACGTGCGGGAACGCGCGAGGCGATGCACATGCTCGTCACGTTCGTCGACCCCGGCCGCACGCTGAGGATGACCGGCGGGCTCGGTCCATTGCAGGGCATGGGCCTGCACGGCGCACTGGAGTTCCGGTTCGCGCCATCGAAGGAGGGCGGCACGGCCATCACGATGTTCTACCGTGCCGGCGGTTACACGCCCGACGACCTCAGCAAGCTCGCCGCCGTGGTGGACACGGTGCAGGCAGTACAGCTCGGTGGACTTGCCGCGTTCCTTGGCGCCAAACCAGTGAGCTCGGCGAAGTGAACGGGCGCGATCGCGATCAGCAGATCTTGTGCACCTGCAACGCCGCATCGTGTGTGCTCGTCGGAGCAGCTTGCCTCGAGGGCTGGCTGAGCTCGGTGCACGCGCTACACCGACGGTTCCACCACAGGCCGTGAGGACGTCGCGGCCGTTCCCCACGCGCCGACGACCGTCGGCGGGAGGATGACGGCACCGGCATCGCGTACCGCCGCCGCGATCCGCTGCTCGAGCGTGTCGATGCCGAGCGCCTCGGACGTGGCAATGCCGTGCTGGACGATGACGGGCGCGAGGGTCCGGAGGACGCCGGCCAGAAGGGCGGGGCCTACAGGGTCGTGGGGCGGCACGTAACCCTGCACCCCGAACGTCGCGACGTTGGCCAGGCCGGCGCTCGTGAGGATCGGTCCGAGTGTCGCACCGATGCGCGGCCGCGCACCGGCGGCGTGGAACGCTCTCAGTACCCACCGCAGCGCGTCGTCCACCATCGGGATGGCGGGCTCCGATCGTGAAGCGCCGATGTCGAAGTCGATGGCGACGAAGATGCCGCCGTGTCGAAGGTTTGCGAGCTGTCGCCGCACGAGGGCGACCGGATCGGCAACATGGAAGAGCAGCAGGCGCGTCACGATCGCGTCGAAGGGTTCGCTTGCGCGCCACGCCGAGACGTCAGCCTCCTCGAACGTGACGTGACGCAGGCCCGATGCGTCGGTGCGCTCGCGCGCGATGGCGAGCGCGGCAGCGGACGCGTCGACGCCGAGCACCTGCCCCGACGGTCCGACGAGATCCCCGACGAGCCGGGCGACGTGCCCGAGCCCGGTGCCGAGGTCCAGCACGCGCATGCCAGGCGCCACCCCTGACGCGCGCAGGAGCAGGCCGGTGGCGCGTTCGATCGCGGCGGCTTGTCGATCGAGGCGCTGCAGTTCGTCTGCGCTGTGGCCGAGGACGTACTCCTGACGTGCCGCCTGGTTGCCCGACATGTCGTCTCCCTTGCTGACGTGCGTCAACGTCCGCCCGCGCGCCGGGCAAGGCCCGACGCCTACGTTGCGAGCGCGGCCGCGGGACGGTTCGGCGCGCGGAGCCTCGTCCGGCGATGCCGCAAGCCCGCGACGGCGACTTCGCGGCACCGGCGCCACCGATGCCCCGACATGGCGTGTGGGGCCGAGTGTACACGCACCGCGCGCCGGCGCGTATGCTCGGAACGTGCCGCGCCGTGAGCTGCGGCCACCCGGAGCACACCCATGTCCGATGACACTTCATCACGGCACGAGTCGTACATGCGGCGCAGCATCGAGCTCGCGGTGCGTGCGCTCGAGACCAGCGATGCGCCCGTCGGTGCCATCGTCGTGCAGGGCGGGACGATCATCGGTGAAGGCATCGAGAGCGTCAGGGCGCGCGGCGATGTGACCGCACACGCCGAGATCCTTGCGGTACGCGCTGCCTGCGAGCGCGTGGCCTCCCTGGATCTGAGCGGCGCGACGCTGTACACGAGCGTCGAACCGTGTCCCATGTGCGCCTACGCGATTCGCCTGGCCCGCATCGGCACCGTGGTGTGCGGGGCGCGCGCCCCGACGCGCAGCACGGCGTGCAGCGGATGGCACATCCTCACGTCACCGGACGCGTTGCCCGCGCGCCCGGTGTCGTCGGTCATCCGCGACGTGCTGGCAGCGGAGTGTGCGGCGCTCGGGCGGTGAGCGTCGCTGGCACTCTCTGCTCGGCAGTCCCGCGACGGTAGGGCCGGCTGTCCCAGCCGGGCCATCGTTCCTCAATGGTCGAGTAGGTGCTCTGCGCTGTTCGTTTGCAGGGTCGCTCGCGTTCTACGTGGTGGTCCCAGGCTCCATCCCTCCCACGACCCGTCAGCTCGCGATGCAGCGTCGGCACGCTCCATCGGTGCAGGCGTCTGCCATGACGTGCGCGGCGGAGGGAATACATGGCCAAGCGTTCCAGGGAAGCTGCACCGAAGCCTGCGCCCGCAGCTGCGGCGCCGGTCCGGCTGCCGGACATCGAACGGCCCTTCCTCCCCAGCCTCGATCTCGTCGACGCCCCAGGGCGCCGCCTCGAGGAACTGACCGAACAGGACAAGGCGCAGGTCATCGGCACGAAGGTCGCCGACGTCACACATTTCCGTGTCGGCCTCGAGGGCATCAAGCGCCACGCCGACGTCGCGCGGACGATGGCGGCAGCAGCCCGACCGTTGCCGCGTGAGGTGCGTGGCCTCCTGCTCAACCCCGGCGGTGCGGCCGCGACGCGCGTCAGCGTCCAGCCGACGCTTGCCGATGACACACTGCTCGGGCGGGGCGTGGTCACGAGCGACGACGGCGTGTTCGTGCTGCCACTGCCGCAGGTATCCGACGCGCAGCGCGAGGCGTTGATCGCGTCCGGACTCGGTTTGCGCGTCACTGGCCGCGGCAACAAGGTCGGGCGTCTGGTCGTGCCGGTGCCCCCCGCCGACGCGCAGGCGCTCGGCGAGCTCACCCTGCCGGCCGCGCTCGAGCCGCTGCCCGAGAGCGTCGTGAGCGCGCTCGTCGATCTCGTCGCCGGCCTGCCCGGTGCGTCGCCGGGCACACCAGGCACCGGCGCCACGTCGGCGCCGGTGAAGGTGCAGCTCGGGCAGGGCGCCTGCAACATCGTGTTCGAAG
>JAEYZV010000113.1 GCA_023427865.1 Acidobacteriota bacterium | reverse complement strand
CGCACGCCGGCGGCCTTGCCGACGTTCAGGTAGCGCACCGTGCGCGGGCCGCCGGCGCCCCGCGCTCCACGCCCCTCGGCCCCGCCCTCGCGAGCCGGACGCCCCTCCTCGCGCCTGCCGCCGGTCGGCCGGTCGGATCGCCCCCCTGCAGGGTGGCGCGAGCCGACGTCGTGGCCGCCGAGAAACTCGCGGCGCGAGGGCTTCCGGGATGCGCCACCCTCGGCCGCGTCGGCCAGCGCAGCGTCGAGCGACCGGGACGACGCGTCTCGCGCGCCGTCCGTACGCTTCGGGGATCCGCCCCGGCCGACATTCGCGTCGTCGTGCAGCAGGCGGATGGCCGCGGCGGCGATGTCGAGCACGTCGTGATCCTGCGCCAGCTGGTCCACCACGGCACGCGCCTGTTCGAGGCCGCCCTCGGCAATCTGCGCGCGAACGGAGGCGAGCGTCGTGTCGAGTCGCCTCGCCTGCAGATCGGCCTCCGTCGGCACCGGCAGGATCTCGATCTTCGAACGCGTCGCGCCCTCGACCTGCCGGAGCATGCGGTGCTGACGCGGGTCGACGAACGAAATCGCCACGCCCTCCCGGCCGGCGCGCCCCGTCCGGCCGATGCGGTGGACGTACACCTCGGGCGTCATCGGCAGGTCGTAGTTGACGACGTGCGAAACGGACTCGATGTCGAGCCCGCGTGCAGCGACGTCGGTCGCCACGAGCACGTCCGCCTGTCCGCTGCGGAACAACTGCATCACCCGGTCACGCGCCTTCTGTTCCATGCCGCCGTGCAGCGCCTTGGCGCTGTAGCCGTGTGCGGCCAGGGTGTCGGTGAGTTCGTCGACCTCCGTGCGTGTGCGGCAGAACACGATCGCGGACGCGGGCGTCTCGACGTCGAGCACGCGACCGAGCGCCGCCGTCTTCTGCATGCGTGGCACCAGGTACGCCACCTGTCGGATGCGAGGCAGCTTGCCGGCCGCGCGCTTCTCCTTCGCGATGCTCACGCGCACGGGATCGTGCAGGTGCGTCGCCGCGATCGCCTCGAGCCGAGGCGCCATGGTCGCCGCAAACAGCGCGGTCTGCCGCTCCTCCGGTGCGTGCGCGAGGATCGCCTCGATGTCCTCGGCAAAGCCCATGTCGATCATCTCGTCGGCTTCGTCGAGCACGACGATGCGCAGGGCGGCGAGATCGAGCGTGCCGCGACGAAGGTGATCGAGGGCGCGGCCGGGCGTTGCGACGACGAGCGACACGCCACGACGCAGAGCGCGGACCTGGACGTCCATCGGCGCGCCGCCATAGAGCGGCGCCACGGTCAGGGTCGTGCCGCGCGCGTACTTGTGGAGCGCCTCGGCGACCTGCATCGCGAGCTCACGGGTGGGCACGAGCACGAGGCCGCGCGCGCCAAGGCTCTTCGGCCCCTTGCGCGCCAGCATCTCGATCATGGGCAGCGAGAACGCCGCCGTCTTGCCGGTGCCAGTGCCGGCCATGCCGAGCACGTCCTGGCCATCGAGGAGCACGGGGATGGCTTCGCGCTGGATCGGCGTCGGCTCCTCGTATCCCAGGGCCGTGACGGCGTTGACGAGCGGCTTGGAGAGTCCCAGCGCGGCGAAACCTGCCGGCGCTTCCGGAGTGGGTTCGGTGTTCACGTTTGGATCGTACCTGCCGATTGCCCCGGAACGCTCGTATTGGAGGATTCCGGACCTGGGACCGCGCGGCCGATCCAGGCCTTTCGCGTCCGTGAAGGCGGCTCCGGAGGGAACAGGCGGCGCCCGAAGCGCCCGCCGGGAGGGGCTGCGGACGAGGTGCCGTGTCCTCCAGTAAAGTCAAGGGCTTGCGGTTCGTTGCAGATCAAGTAGATTTGGGCGCTCAGGAGTCCGAACGTTGGCCATCTCCTCACCTGTCGTTCGTCCCCCCATGCCGCTGCTGGACACGCGTGCCTGCAGCGAGCTCGGTGGCCTGCTGGCCGGCACCCGCGAGGAACGGGGCCTCAGCGTGGCCGAGGTGTGCAAGGCACTGCTGCTCTCGACGAGCCAGGTGCGCGCACTCGAACGCGCGGAGCTGACGCCCTTCTACAACGAAGCGTTCTATCTCGCCGGGCTCCGCAAGTACGTCGTGTACCTGGGCCTGCCAATCGAGCTCGCCGAGCGTGTCGCCACCGACGCACCCACGCTGGAACAGGACGAGACACGCCGCGCGCCGACGCTCGCGATGCGCCTGCGCGAGAGCCTGTTCCGCGCCTGAGAACCACCGGGCCGGCGCCTCGACGCCGAGGTAGCGGAACCGTACGACACGCACGAATCGACGACGACCACGGCCGCGCTGGCGGCGTTTCCAGGCATTTTTTCGGCGTATTCGGCCGCCCGGCGTCTCGTGGCGCGCCTGATGCATGGGATCGCGCCATGCCTGCCGTCGTGGATTCGCCGTTCGTGCGCCGGGTCCTCATCGTGCTCGCGCTCGTGGGCGGCACGGCCGTGCTCGGCCTGCTGATCTGGCGTGGGCACATCGCGCTGCTCGTCACGTTTGCTGGCGTGCTGCTGGCGGTCCTCCTGCGGAGCCTCGCGCAATGGCTCCAGCGCTGGAGGCCGATGGGCGACGGGGCGGCCCTCGCCGTGGTCTGCGGCGCCCTGGTCCTCCTCGGCCTCGGGGGCGCGTTGCTCCTGGCCATCCCTCTCCAGGCGCAGGCGGCGGAGCTGGTCGACACGCTCCCCCAGGCAGCCGAGCGGGTGCGCGAGCAGCTGTCGCAGTACCCACTGGGCCAGCGGCTGTTCAACCGGTTCGCCGCGCCTGGCCAGATTGCCGACGTGGCCGCGCCGGCGGCGCAGAGCGTCATGCGCTGGGCCTCGAGCACGGTGTCGGTCGTCGGCTACGTGGTGCTGATCCTCTTCGTCGGCCTGTTCCTCGCTGCCGAACCGGCGCTCTATCGCCGAGGGCTGCTGCGGCTCTTTCCGATTGCCATGCGACCGCGACTCGGCGACGTGATGTGCGAGCTCGGGGAGCGGCTGCAGCGCTGGCTCGTCGGTCGTGCGGCGCTGATGCTCGTCATCACGGTCGCGACGTGGATAGGCCTGACGGCGCTCGGCATCCCGCTCGCGCTCGCACTCGCCGTGCTGGCCGGGCTCCTCACCTTCATCCCGAACTTCGGGCCGCTCATCTCCGCGGTGCCCGCGATGTTGCTGGCGCTCATGCAGAGCCCGATGCACGCGGTGTACGTGGGCCTGCTGTACCTCTTCATCCAGACGGCGGAGAGCTACACGCTGGAGCCGTACGTCATGCGCAAGGCCGACGACCTGCCGCCGGCATTGGTGGTGGCCGGGCAGCTGTTCCTCGGCGTGACGATCGGCGCACTCGGGCTGATCCTCGCCACGCCGCTGATCGTCGTGCTCAACCTGCTGGTCCAGCGCCTGTACGTCGAGGACGTGCTCGGCGATCATCTCGAGCAGCCCACGGACAGGGAGCCGGTCGCCGCGGCGAGCCCCAGCCTGACCACGGCATCGCTGGAGCGATGAGACGCGGTCACCGTGCTAGGCTTCGCGCATGCGGTCGATCACCGACATCGCGCAGGGGCTCATGAACGCCGACCCGCAGGGCGCGTGGCTGCTCACGATGTTCGAGCAGCTCGACCAGGTGCACTGGGGCGCCCTTCGCACACCCGGCCGCATCGTCGCGGGTCCGCGCCGCCGCGAGGTGGTGCTCGTCGACGGCCCCATGCTGCTCCCCTGCGTGATCGAGACCGACACGCTCCTGATCGCGCTCGAGGACGCGCGCCGCGGGCCGCTGCCGACGGGCACTCGCGACGATCCTCAGCGGCACCACGTGTCGCGCTGCATCGAGGCCCTGCGCACCCTCGCCAAGGAACGCGCCGAGGCGCAGCAACTGGACACCGACCCGCTGTTCGGCGTCATCGTCGTCGCCGGGCCGGAGTTCGCCGAGCCGCATCGCACCACGCTCCTCGAGGGCTTGCCGCATATCGAACGTGAGCAGGCCGAGGATCTGTACGCGAACTACTGGGGACGGATCAGTCCTGCTGCGTTCGAGAGCCTCGCGGCCGCCCCCGCACCGTCGGCCTGACCCGGCACGCGGCCGGCGTGCCGTGCCTGCCGACGATCGGCGGCGATCGCGATCAGCAACGCCGCGAACACGAGGAAGTAGTAGTTCAGGAACGCCTTCTTGCCGAACGCCGTCAGGAAGAAGCACGTCAGGCCGAGCGAGGCGGCAAAGCCGGCGGGTGTGCGCGGCGCCCGCCACCACGACAGCCCGAGTCCGGCCATGCCGGCCAGCAGCGAGACGTAGAGAGCGCCGTGCTTGTCGAGCGGCCAACCGTGCGCTACGAACAGTCGCGTGAAGCTGAGGGAGTCGAGACGGAACGGCTCGCGCAGCTGCAGCAGCACCGCCGAGCGGATGAATGCGTCGACGTCGAGCAGCGCAAGTGGCAGCGTTACCGCCGCGGCGACGAGGATGGCCTTGAGCGCGAACATGGCGACGGCCTTCCCGTACACCGTCCCGAGGACCTGCGCCTGGTCGCGCGGGACGAGCATCGGCACGAACAGGAGTCCGAGCACCATGTGCTGCTTGGAGGCCATCAGCAGCCCCAGTGGCAACCAGCCGATCGCCGGGCGCCGCAACGCCGTCGCCACCGTGGCCGCAAGCAGCACGATCGGGAACGGCTCGGTCCATCCCTGCTCGAGGTGGAAGACGAGCCGCGGCGAGAGCAGCAGCACCGCGCCGCACAGGATGCCGACGCTGCCGCCCATCCACGCGAGCACGCCGATCGTGACGGCGAGCGCCAGCGCCTCGCCGTACCGCAGGTCGCCGAGCAGCGCGTGCCCGGGCCAGGCAAGCGCGAGACTCAATGGCGGGTATGGGAACCCGAACAGCACCCGCTTGCCGTCGCGCATCTCGGGGGAATAGAACGGCTCGTTGGCGTCGTACATGTCCGCGAACGTGATGCCGTACGGGCTCTCCAACCGTCCGAGCGCGGCGAACGCGTCGACGTGCACCGGGATGACGTCGATGTGGGGGCGCGGGGACTCACGCACCGTCCAGGCTCCCAGCCAGAGCGTGACCGCGGCCAGCGCGATGGCGGCGCGACGCCGGCCGGTGGCGGAATCGGCGGCAACCGCACCGAGCGCGATCACCGCGGCGGCAGCGACCGTCAGCAGCAGTTCAGGGTGCGCCCACGGCCGCGGGTCGGCCATGTACCGGGCGAGGGGGCGCGTGACCATCGCCAGCGCGCTCACCAGCACGCCGACTTTCAGCAATCCGCGTGTAATGACCTCCCCCGCGTCGCTGTCGCGGTCCCACGGCCAGGTCACGCCGGCGACACCGAGCGTCGCCGCGAGCAGGGCCAGGGCAAGCCAGGCGAGCGTGGGCTCGTGGTAGAAGCCGTCGGACAGGTGCAGCGTGAGGCTCAGGACGAGGGCGGCGGTGGTCAGCCATGGCCGCGACAGGGCGCGCACCCGCCAAGCCTGCCGCAGCGTCCGCCCGTCACGCAAGCTGTGCCTTACGTTTGACGGCTCAGGACCACCCACCCCCGTGCCACGAGGTCGTCGTCACCGGCGAGTCGCTCGAGCGCCCGCAATGCCGGGGCACGCACGACGAGCGTCGACGGGGCACCGATCGTCGCACCGAGCAGACGCGGCTGGAACGTGGACGAGCGGGCGGGGCGGGTACGACGAAGGCGATCGGGACGGGGATCGAGACACATGACGGCTCCTCGGTACTGCTGTGATGGGTCCGGAGGGCTCGTCATGCCACGAGGCACGAACACGCGCTTGCGACGGGTTCGCAGGGCGCTCGTGAGCGTGCCTGCCGTCGCCACATCGATGCCGCGCGCGCAGGTTTCGCTCGCGTCGGCATCCGGGCACCCTGGCGTGTTGCCGGGGTTGCCGGGCGCGTTGCCGCGCCACTCCGGATGTACGAGCGGTATCCTGCCACGCACGACGGGCGCAGCCAAGCGCTACGCCTGTCATGCGGGTCCTGCGTTCGACTCGCCTGGGTAGAGGGCCCACTCGATTCGAGTGAGCCCCGGGGCGCAGGACGAACGTCAGCGCTTCGCGGCGCCCTTGCGACGCGCCGCCGACTTGCGTGCGGTCTTGCGGGTCGCGGTCTTCCGGCTGGCCTTCTTCGCGGACGTGCGGGCCGAGCGCGTGCTGCCGGCCGCCGACTTCTTCGAGGCGCGGGCGGTCTTCTTCGATGCCTTGCGAGCCGTCTTGCGCGCGGTCTTCTTCGCGGCCTTGCGTGCGACCTTCCGCGTCGCCTTGCGGGCCGACTTCGAGGCGGCCTTGCGGGCCGACTTCTTCGCGCTCTTCTTCGCGGCCTTGCGGCTCGCCTTGCGGGCGGTCTTCTTCGCCGCCGCAGCGCTCGCCTTGCGGGGAGCCTTCCTGGCCGCCTTCTTCGCTGCCCGCTTCCTTCGCGATGCGGTGCGGCGCGCCGGGGCCGGCGCGTCGGCCGCTGCGGCTGCCGCCGCTCCAGTGTCAGTCGTCTCGCTGCTGCCGGCGTCGATCGTTTCGTTCACGTCGTCCATCGTGCCTCCCATGCACTGGGCCCGCGTCGATGCGGGCAGATGGTGTCCTTGCGTGAGTTTTCGGCAACACGCGCGGAATTCTGTAGGAGCTGCGCTGGAGCATAACCGCAAACGCGATCATCGACACACGAAATCGACGACGTTGCTTACCTGTTCTTCCTGCTCACGGTCACCCGTTCCGCCTCACCCTCCCTCCCTTCTTTCCTTCCTCGTCCTCCCTTCCTCCTTCCTCCTTCCTTCCTCCTTCCTCCTTCGTCCTTCGTCCTTCGTCCTTTGGTAGA
>JAEYZV010000060.1 GCA_023427865.1 Acidobacteriota bacterium | reverse complement strand
TGTTTTCCCGTCAGGTGCCACCCACTCGACGGCGTCGGCGGCCTTGACGACCGCCTCGTCCACGACCGGCCGGAGGTCCGGTGGTATCGCAGACAGGACGTGGTCGGCGAGGTCACGACGCGGGTCGCCGCGTCCCACCCCGATGCGGAGCCGTGCGAACTGCTCCGTGCCGAGCACGCCGATGATCGACTTGAGGCCGTTGTGGCCCCCTGCCGAACCCAGTGGCCGCACCCGCAGCTGTCCCGCGGGGAGCGCCACTTCGTCGAGCACCACCAACAGGTCCTCGACGTCGATCTTGTAGAACCGCAGCAGGTCGCCGACGGCGGCGCCGCTGCGGTTCATGAACGTCAGCGGCTTGGCGAGCAGCAGGCCGCCCTCCGCTCCCCTGACCCGCGCCATCAGCGCATCGGCCGGGGCACTCTCGAACGCGACGCCGTGCCGCGCGGCAAGGACGTCCACGGTCATGAAGCCGACGTTGTGCAGCGTGTCCCGGTATTTCGGACCGGGGTTGCCGAGGCCGACGATGAGCTTCAAGACGGGACCTGGCAATTGCGAAATTTCAGAATTTCAGAATTCCATTACCTCCGCCACGCGTCGAGCCCTTTGGCGGCGGGCAATTATGAAATTCTGCAACTCTGAAATTCCTGCTGTCACTTCGCTTCCGGCTTGCCCTTCTTCGCCACCTCGGGCTCCGCCGTTGCCGCCGCAGCCGTGTCCTCGGTGGCCGTGCGGGCGGCCACCACGTGCACCAGCAGCATGTCGGCCGGGCTGAGCGGCGTCCACTTCTGGCCCGCGGCCACGTCGCGGACGTACACGCCGTCGCCAATCATCAGGTTCGCGACGTCGACGTCGATGCCGTCCGGAATCTCGGTCGGCAGGGTCTCGACCTCCACCTCGCGGTGGACGAAGTCGAGCACGCCGCCCTGGACCTTCACGCCACGGGGGTCGCCGTGCAGTCGGACCGCCCCCTTGACCTGGCCCTTCTTGTTGACGTCGACGCGGTAGAAGTCCGCGTGCATCAACTGCTGCGTCACCGGCTGCAGCAGGAAGTCCTTGACGATGACCTTCGTCGTCGCCCCATCGAGCTTCAGGTCGATGAGCGTGTTGAGGCCGGCCTCCGAGTGCAGCAACCTGGAGAGCTCCTTGGGGCTCACCGCCACCGCCTGCGGTTCGGTCGCGCCGCCGTACACGACGGCGGGAATCCTGCCCGCGGCGCGCAGTCTACGCGCGTCGTTCTTGCCGCGCGTCTCGCGGACCACGGCTTCGAGGGTCGTTTCCATGCGTTCTCTACCTTCCTACTCTCAGGCCGGGCTCGGAGAGCCGGCCCTACCATGGGGAATTGTGAAAATTTCAGAATTTCAAAATTTCAGAATTCGGAATTGCTACGCCGGCTGCGATGCCCACGCACTTGGCGGTGTGAGTGAGATTCTGAAATTCCTGCACTTCTGAAATTCGCTTCGCTCTTACACGAACAGTGAGGAGACCGACGTCTCCTCGTGAATGCTCCGTATCGCCTGGCCGAGCAGCCGCGCCACCGACAGGCACTTGATCTTCGTCGACGAGGCGCACGAGTCGACCTGCGGGATCGTGTTGGTCACGATCAGCTCCTCGATGGGCGACTTCTCGATGCGCTCGATGGCGGGCCCGGAGAGCACGCCGTGCACGGCGCAGGCGATGATGCGCTCGGCGCCGTTGTCCTTCAGCGCCTGGGCGGCCTTCACGATCGTGCCCGCGGTGTCGATGATGTCGTCCTGCAGCACGCAGGTACGACCGCGGACGTCACCGATGACGTTCATCACCTCGGCGGCACCGGTTTCCGTGCTGCGCCGCTTGTCGATGATGGCCAGGTCGGCGCCGATCCGCTTGGCATAGGCACGCGCGCGTTCGGCGCCGCCGGCATCCGGGGAGACCACGGTCACGTTCGGGAAGTTCTGGCGCGCCAGGTAGTCGATGATGACCGGCGCCGCGAACAGGTGGTCCACCGGGATGTCGAAGAAGCCCTGAATCTGGGCCTTGTGCAGGTCCATGGTCAGGATGCGGTTGGCGCCCGCGGCACTCAGCAGGTTGGCCACCAGCTTTGCCGAGATCGGGACCCGCGGCTTGTCCTTGCGATCCTGGCGCGCGTACCCGTAGTACGGAATCACCGCGGTGATGCGCGAGGCCGACGAGCGGCGGAACGCGTCGATCATCACGCACAGTTCCATGATGTTGGCGTCCACCGGACGCGACGTCGGCTGCACGATGAAGACGTCGGTGCCACGGATGTTCTCGTCGATCTGGAACGAGACCTCGGTGTCGGCAAACCGCTGCAGGCGGGCCTGACCGGGCGCCACGCACAGGAAATCGGCGATCTCCTGCGTCAGTTGGGGGTGGGCACTCCCCGAGAACACCTTCAAGTTCGATCGCGCCATTTCCGTTCGTCGAAGCACTGCCCTGACCATTCCGCGGGACCAGCCGGACCGCGTTCGCGGACGGACTGCCTGCCTTCCGGCCGGCCAATTCCGCGAGAGTGGAATTGGCTGGGGCGGAAGGATTCGTTCTCGCGCCGACGCGACTACGAGTCGGCGCGTGCCACAGAAGCCTTCCGGCCGGCCAATTCCGCGAGAGTGGAATTGGCTGGGGCGGAAGGATTCGAACCTTCGAATGCGGGATTCAAAGTCCCGTGCCTTACCGCTTGGCGACGCCCCAGTGTCGGCCAAAGAGGCGCCGGACATGGAGCCGTCCGGCGTCTGCGCAGCCCTGCTCACGAACGTCGGCGCCGACCGGGGACGGCGCGATTGCATGGGAGAGCCCCCGGCAGACACGCATGCCAGGGTGCGCAAACCGATAGCCTACACGATGCGGCGCGAGCTCGACAAGCGCTTCCGCACAGGCGCGTTCGGGGAACGCGCCCTACCGTCGGGCCTTCACCGCTCCGGCCGCACGTCGCGGCGCGTCACGTCGGCGTGCCGTCGGGGAACGCGCCCTACCGCCGGGCCTGCAACGCCCCGCCCGTTGGAGAACGCGCCCTACCGGTCGGGGACGCAGGCGGTCGCATCGGCGTACTCGGCGCGCGAGAGCAGGCGCGTCCGCCACACGCGCGTGCCCTCCGGCCAGGCCGTTTCGACGGCCGTGATGTCCCCGCCCGGCGGGAACACGCCGAAACACGCCGACCCACTGCCCGACATCGCCGCCAACTGCGCGCCGGCATCCCGCAACCGCTCGACAATGGCCTGGATCTCGGGATGGCGTGCCGCGACCGGCGCTTCGAGGTCGTTCCGCCAGTCAGTCCAGAGGAACGGCCCGCCGTCCCCCGACAATGCCCGGGGACCATCCGGCCAAGGCCGAAGGCCGACCGACGAAGGCCGCTCGTCATACCACCCGTATGCGTCCCGCGTGGACACCCCGAACGGCGGACGGACGATCACCACCTCGGCAGCCTCCAGGTCGGGCAGCAGCGACAGTTCGTCGCCCACGCCCTCGCCCCGCATCGTCCCGCCCCACGTGAAGTACGCCACATCGGCGCCGAGCGGGCGAACGACGTCGGCCAGCCGCTCCGGAGGCACCTCGACTCCCGCAGCGGCCGCAACGAGCCGCGCGGCCGCGACCGCGTCGGAACTCCCTCCGCCCAGTCCCGCTTCCGACGGGACGTGCTTGTCGATGTGCAGGTGCCAGCGGTCCAGTGCGATTCCGAGCATGCCGGCCATTGCCGCTGCCCCACGCCAGGCCAGGTTGCGCGCGTCGGTGGGCACACCCGGCATGTCGCACGACAGCCGGAACGGGCCCGGCGACGGACGCAGCGCAAGGACGTCGGCGAGGGCGACCGACTGGAGCACCGTCGACAGCAGGTGATAGCCGTCTGCCCGGCGCCCCCGCATGCGCAAGTCGAGATTCACCTTCGCCGGCGCGCGCGTGGTCCAGCCGGCCTCAGCGTTCGGCCAGTTCACGGTTCTTCTTCAGCTCTTCGAGAGTCACCGTCCTCACGCCAGGCGGAACGGAAACGTCCAGTGCTCCGGCGGGCAACGCATCGAGCGCTTCGGGCGCGTCCACGGCAAACACGACGTCGGTGCGACGCGCCTCGGCGCCTCTCCCCCGCAGCCGAATCGCCGTGGGCCATCCGGTGCCCTCCCGCGTGTACTCGATGCGCCACCGGCCATCCTCGGCAGCGACGATGACGGGCGCGGCGTCAGGCTGGCGACGAAGCCAGAGCCGTCGGCCATCGCTCACGTCGAGGCGCGTCCACGTGTCCCCGTAACTCGCACCGCCCTGCACATCCCACCCCGCCAGCCCGCATCCCGAGACAATCGCCAGCAGGTCGGCCGACGAGAGCGGAACGCCGACCACGGCGTCGAGCAGTTCAGCGGCCGAGGGGCCTCGAGCCACCGCGGCATCGCGCGGGAGCAGCAACACCGCCTCCGTGGACGAGCCGGCGAGCACGAACACCGGCGCGCCGAACGGGGCGAGCCCCTCGAGACGCATGGCGTCACTCGCAGCGCCGATCTGCAGCGTCCCCCGCACGCGGTCGCCGTCGATCCGTCCCGACAGCCGCAGGTCGGCGGTCAGCGCCGCCGGCGCGCGGCACGAGGCCCGCGCCTCCTCCGCGGCAGCCGCGACGTCCGCGAGCGGCGTGCCGTTGCCCGAAGGCAACGTG
>JAEYZV010000058.1 GCA_023427865.1 Acidobacteriota bacterium | reverse complement strand
GCGCCGCCCAGGTCGTCGGCGCTGCCGGCGCGGCACGTGAAGACGGCGCCCGTGTTGTGGACGCGCTCGTCCATGGGCACGAGATCGCTGGCGACGAGCAGGCAGCCCGCGCCGAGCGCCTGGACCGCGGTCGGCGACACGCTGCGTTCCAGGGACGGCAGCACGACGACCGAGGCGCGGGCCAGGGCGCGCGCGGCGGCGTCCGGGTGGGCGCCTCCCTCGAACTGCACGCGCGTGCCGAATCCGGCAAGCAGGCGCGACAGGTGGGATCGCATCGAGACGCCCCGGAGCGGGTCGAACCAGTCGTCGCCGAGGAAGCGCGCGGTCGTGTGCGCGTGGCGCTCGAGCACACGCACCAGCGCCGTCGCGAGCACCTCCACACCCGCACTCCGTCGCAGCGGGCCCACGAACAGCAGCTCGGCGCTGCGTGCTGCGCCCGGCGTCCCGGCCGCCACGCCGGGATACATGCGGGCGATCGTTGGCGGGGTCGGTACACCGGCGCGTCGTGGGAGGAGCCGGCGCGTCGCCGTGGTCGGCACCAGCCATGCGTCGGCCATCCGGAGCACGGCCTCTTCCATGTGCTGGCGGATGTACCGGAACAGACCATATCGCGGCGTGCCGTCGGCAGACCAGGCGCCCACGGTGTCGGTGTGCCACCTGAGCACGAACGCGGCGCTGCGTGCCTGCGGCCCCCACAGGCGGCGCAGCAGGTGGAAGTACCCGGCAGCCTCGGTATCCGGACACTCGACCACGTCCACGTCACGCGCAAACCGGTCGAGCGCGTCTGCCATCCGATAGGCGCGTCCGTACACCTCGCCGAACTCCTTCAGACCCGCCTCGAGCACGGGATCGGATTCCGGCTGGGCCTGCGATTCGTGCCACGCAACGCCTTCGAACCGGAGCGCCGCCGGGCCGAGAACGTGCACGTCGTGGCCGGCCCGCGTCCACGAGGCAGCGACGAGCCTCGTGTATGCCTGCAAGCCGACATGATCCCCCTCGAGGGGCGCTGGGAGCACGAAGCCGATGCGCATCCGGATGCCGGCCGCATGATAGTGCGCCGCCCTGCGGTCCGCGAATTGCACGGACTCCGGCCGGAGGTACCGATGCGAGGCACGAAAGACGACGATCACGCCGCCGGCAGCGGCCCGAGCGCCGAGGCGAGCGAACGGCCGGAGCAGAATGTCGGGTACGACGAAGCAGTGAAAGGCGCGCCGCTCACACCCGAGGAGCGTCGCCGCGCCGAAGTCGAGAGTCCGCTCACGCCTGAGCAGCCGACCGGCGACGACCCGCTCCTCGACGAAGACGCCTGACGCTGCTGCGCCTCGGGCGCAAGAAGCCGGACGGGCACCCACGACGGGGATCGTGTCCAGCGCAGCCGTTGTGGGATGATCGGAGCGTGCGTGCACCCGCAGCTCCGATTTCCTTCCTGGCCGTGCTCGTGCTGTATGGCGGCACCGCGGCCGGGACATCGCGCGCGACCTCCGAGGGTCCTGCGGCGCTGTCGGCACGGACCCCCGCGCAGCCTCCCAGGCTCGTCCAGCCGGGCGCGCCGGGCGAACCGACCAGGGAGATCACGGCCGAGCAGGCCGCCGATACCTCGGCCGTCCGCCATACGCCTGCCGATGTCCAGTTCATGCAGGGCATGCTGGCCCACCATGCACAGGCGCTCGAGATGACGGCGCTCGTGCCGTCGCGCAGCCGCGACGAGGCGCTGAAGCAGCTGGCGCTCCGCATCGACGTGTCGCAGCGCGACGAGATGCAGATGATGCGCGAGTGGCTGACGCGCCGCGGCGAGGCGCTGCCCGACCCGCACGCCCACCACCACGCGCACGGCCGGATGCCGGGTATGTTGACCGACGAACAGATGAAGGCCCTCGCCGAGGCTGATGGCCCGCGGTTCGACCGACTCTTCCTCGAGGGGATGATCCAGCACCATGCCGGTGCGCTGACGATGGTGAAGGACCTGTTTGCGACGCCGGCTGCGGGACAGGAGCCGGAGATGTTCGAGTTCGCTTCGGACGTCGAGGCCGATCAGGCCATGGAGATCGCGCGCATGCGCGCGCTGCTGAAGGAGCTCGGACGATGATGCGTGTGACGAGGGGGCTGGCCGTCATGGCCGTGCTCGTGTGGTTCGCGGCGCCGTGTGCGGCGCAGTCGCCCGCGCGGGACTCGGCGTCAGGTACGTCGACCGACCCGCGGGTCGGGCTCGCGCCAGGCCTGCGCGACGCGGGCGTGGCGGCAAAGGGGATGGAACTGCTGGCGAACCTGCCGAAGCCGGCGGGGTTCTTCGATCCGAAGGCGCCCGGCGGCGAGCCCAACCCGAGGCAGTCCGGCGAGGACGACGAGGAACAGCCCAAGGAGGGCGACGCCGCGAGCAAGGGCAAGGCCGCAGAGAAGAAAGCCAAGCCGTCGCGGCCGTGGGGTGGCCTGAACTTCGCCAACTCCGACCTCGCCTTCAGCGGGACGCACCTGTTCGTCGGCAACTTCAGCGGCTTCAACGTCTACGACGTGAGCAGCCCGAGCCAGCCAACGCTCGTCACGTCGGTCGTCTGTCCCGGCGGCCAGGGCGACGTGTCGGTACACGGCACCCTGTTGTTCATGTCGGTCGAGCAGACGCGCGGGCGGCTCGACTGCGGTGTCGGGGGCGTCGACGATCCGGTCAGCAAGGAGCGGTTCCGCGGCGTGCGCATCTTCGACATCAGCGACGTGCGGACGCCAAAGCAGGTGGCGGCCGTCCAGACGTGCCGCGGCTCGCACACGCACACGCTGGTGACCAATCCGAAGGACACGACGCGCGTGTACGTGTACGGCTCCGGCACGTCGACCGCGCGGTCGGCCGAGGAACTCGCCGGCTGCTCGGGGAAGGATCCGAAGGAGGATCCGGACACCGCCCTCTTCAGCATCGACGTGATCGAGGTGCCGCTGGCGAGGCCGCAGGATGCGAAGATCGTCGCCCGGCCGCGCATCTTCGCCGACGAGAAGGGCAACATCGCCGGTCTCTGGGCGGGCGGCGACCACGGTCCCGGCACGCAGAAGACCAGCGTCACCAACCAGTGCCACGACATCACCGTGTTCCCGGACGTGGGGCTCGCCGCGGGGGCGTGCTCGGGCAACGGCATCCTGCTCGACATCTCCGACCCGGTCGCGCCAAAGCGCCTCGACGCGGTGGCCGACGCCAATTTCGCGTACTGGCACTCGGCGACCTTCAACAACGACGGCACGAAGGTCGTGTTCACCGACGAGTGGGGCGGCGGCATGCGACCGCGCTGCCTCGCCACCGACAAGCCGAACTGGGGCGCCAACGCCATCTTCGACATCGTCGATCGCAAGCTGAAGTTCCGCAGCTACTTCAAGCTGCCGGCGCCGCAGACGCCGCAGGAGAACTGCGTCGCGCACAACGGATCGCTGATTCCGGTCCCGGGGCGCGACCTGATGGTGCAGGCGTGGTACCAGGGCGGCATCTCGGTGATGGACTTCACCGATTCGGCCAACCCGAAGGAGGTCGCGTTCTTCGACCGCGGCCCGCTCGACGCCAAGCACCTGATCACGGGCGGCTACTGGTCGGCCTACTGGTACAACGGCTACGTGTACGGCTCGGAGATGTCGAGGGGGCTGGACGTGTTCAGGATGCAGCCCACCGAGCAGCTCACGCAGCACGAGATCGCGGCCGCCGGGCTGGTCGAGGCCGGTACGTTCAACGTGCAGCATCAGGACACGGTGACCTGGCCCGCTGATCGCGTCGTGGCACTGGCGTACGCCGATCAGCTCGCCCGCTCGGGCGCAGTGCCTGCCGATCGCGTCGGCATGCTCGAGAAGGCCATCGCCTCGGGCGACCCCTCGACCCTCGGCAGGATCTCCGAGCGTGTGAGCGAGCGTGCCGCAGCCGCTACCGGCATCGATGCGGTCCGTATGAAGGCGCTGGCGCAGGTGCTCGCGTCATTGAGGTAGGCGCGTTCCTGCGAGGGGGGTCGTTGCAGCCGGCGGTGACGTTCGCGCACGGGTCGACGTCGCGGCTCACGTCGAAGGACCTGGGGCGCTTCGCCGGCGCGACACTCCTCGACCGCCTCGGTCGCGCGTGTTGCCGCGCCGGCGTCCTGCCGCGCAAGGAACTGTACGAAGCGTGGGAGGTCGCACGTCGCGCGCGGCGGCTGTTCCGTGGAGGCCGCGTGATGGATCTCGCGGCCGGCCACGGCCTGCTTGCCCACGTGATGCTGCTGCTCGACGACTCGTCGCCGCTGGCGATCGCCATCGACAAGGTCGTCCCGCCGTCGGCCCATCGCCTCCACGACGTGCTCCTCGAGGAGTGGCCACGCCTGCGCGACCGCGTGGCGCTCGTTTCCGCGCCACTTGCCGACATCGCGCTGCACCAAGACGACGTGGTCGTGTCGAGTCACGCCAGCGGCAGGCTCACCGACGACGTCCTCGAGCACGCGACAACGGCCGGGGCACGCGTCGCCGTGCTGCCGTGCTGTCATGACCTGCGCGCCTGTGACGCGGGTTCGCTCCTGGGCTGGCTCGACGCGGCGGTTGCCATCGACGTGCGGCGCGCGGAACGCCTCGACCGGCTCGGCTACCGCGTGTGGACACAAACGATACCCGGCGACATCACGCCGAAGAACCGGCTGCTGCTCGGCGCTCCGCCGCGCCGACATGACAGGTCGGGCGGGCCGCCACCTGCTGCGGACCCGTAGGGCACCCGCCACGGCCTCGACCGGGAGGGATGCCTGCGCGACACTGGACGCATGACCGTCGCGGAGCGCATCAACGCCGAGCGGTTCGTGCTGGCCGGGTGGAGTCGGGCCATCCTGCTGCAGCTCGCGCACCCCCTGGTCGCGGCAGGGGTTGCCGAGCACAGCAGCTTCCGGTCCGGCCTGTTCAGTGCCGCGACGCGGCTCCATCACACGGTCGCGTCGATGCGACGTCTCACCTTCGGGCCGCCCCAGGAGGCGCAGCGGGCACTCGAGGGCATCCGCACGATCCACCGCCGCGTCAATGGCACCTTGCGCGATGCCATCGGCCCGTTTGCGGCCGGGACGCGGTACTCTGCCGAGGATCCCGACCTCGTGCTCTGGGTGCACGCGACGCTCATGGATTCACTCCCGCTGGTCTACGAAGCGATCGTGTCCCCGCTCGAGTCGCGCGAACGTGATGCCTGGTGTCGCGAGTCGGCGCCGCTGGCGCGGGCGCTCGGCGCGACCGACGAGGTGCCCGAGACATGGGCGGCACTGCAGACGTATCTCGGTCGCATGTACGAGAGCGGGCAGATCGTCGTCGGCAACACGGCGCGCGGGCTTGCCCGTGACGTGCTCGCTCCGCGGCTCTCGACTCTCGTTGCCCCGGCACGCGCGCTGAACCGCACGGTGACGGTCGGGCTGTTGCCTCCGCAGGTCCGTACGCAGTACGGCTTTGCGTGGCACAGCGCCGACGATGGGAAGCTGGCGCGGACGCTCGGGTGGCTGCGGCTGGCGCGTCGGGCATCGCCACGGGTGGTCGCACACTGGCCGGACGCACGCGCCGCGCACCCGGTCCGATGATCCCGGGCGGCGCTGCGCAGTACGTCCCCGTTCTTGCAGGCACACTTCCTACGCCATGACCTCGCAGCACGCGTCCACGCCGCCGCCCGTCCCGCCGAGCCGTCCTGGGGAGCCGCCGCCGGGCCGTACGCCTGCACGTCCATGGCGCACTGAGGGCGTCCCATCCGGACAGGATGACCAGACGCCTCAACGCCGGGTGCGCTGGCCCATCCTCGCGGCCTGGGCGCTCGGATACCTCGTGCTGTTCGGCGTGTTGACGCTCCAGGACCGCATGCAGGGTCCGCAAGCGGTGACCTACACGGAGTTCAAGACGCAGGTGGCGGGAGACAACGTCGCCGAAGTGTTCGCGCGTGGGAACACGATCGAGGGGTCGCTCCGCAAGCCGGTGCCCGTACCCGGCGGCGCCAGCGACGCCACGTACCAGAACTTCACGACCGAGCGGCCGACGTTTGCCAACGACGACTTGTTGGTCGAGCTCGAGGGGTCGAAGGCGAGCGTACGTGCCACGCCGCTCGTCCGCGAGCGCGGCCTGATCACCAACCTGGTGATCTCTATGGCGCCCATCCTGCTGCTCGTCGGCTTCTACGTGTTCATGCTGCGTCGGCAGCAGCGGATGATGGGCGGCGGCCTGTTCGGTGGCGCGCCGCGCAAGCCCGTCGACCCGGCGACGGTGCGCGTCACCTTCAACGACGTGGCCGGCATCGACGAAGTAGAGGCAGAGATCAGCGAGATCGTCGACTTCCTGAAGGATCCCGAGAAGTACCGCCGCCTCGGCGCCCGCGCGCCCAAGGGCGTGCTCCTCGCAGGCGCACCAGGCACCGGCAAGACGCTGCTCGCGCGCGC
Organism: Acidobacteriota bacterium; assembly: GCA_023427865.1. Taxonomy (GTDB): domain Bacteria; phylum Acidobacteriota; class Vicinamibacteria; order Vicinamibacterales; family Vicinamibacteraceae; genus Luteitalea. Next base: position 3,633 of record JAEYZV010000058.1, on the reverse strand, counting down.
GACGGCGGGCGAGGCCGACGTGCCGTTCTTCAGCGCCAGCGCCTCGGAGTTCATCGAGATGATCGTCGGCGTCGGTGCGAGCCGCGTCCGCGAGCTGTTTGCCGAGGCCCGCAAGGTGGCCCCGGCCATCATCTTCATCGACGAGATCGACACCATCGGCCGCGCGCGCGGCGGTGCACGGTCGGTGGGTGGCCACGATGAACGCGAACAGACGCTGAACCAGATCCTTACCGAAATGGACGGCTTCTCCGGGAGCGAGGGCGTCGTGGTGCTCGCGGCGACCAACAGGCCGGACGTGCTCGACCCGGCGCTGCTGCGTCCCGGCCGGTTCGACCGCACGATCATGGTGCACGCGCCCGACCACAAGGGGCGGGCCGCCATCCTCGGCGTGCACACGCGGCAGGTGCCGCTCGGGCCCGACGTCGATCTCGACAAGATTGCCGCGGCGACGCCCGGCATGACCGGCGCCGAACTCGCGAACCTCGTGAACGAGGCGGCGCTGCTCGCGGCGCGGCGGGGAGACGCGCACGTGATGCAGCGGGACCTCACGAACGCGCTCGAGAAGGTGCAGCTGGGCACGGCGCGCAACGTGGTCATCTCGGACGCAGAGCGCCGCCGCACCGCTTACCACGAAGCCGGTCACGCGCTGCTCGGGATGTTGCAGCCGGGGGCGGACCCGGTCCGCAAGGTGTCGATCATCCCGCGGGGCCGCGCGCTCGGCGTCACGCTTTCCACGCCCGAGACGGATCGGTACGGGTACGACGCGAACTACCTCCGCGGACGCATCGTCGGCGCGCTCGGCGGGATGGCGGCCGAGCAGGAGGTCTACGGCGTGATCACGAGCGGTGCCGAGAGCGATCTCGAGATGGTCACGCGGCTTGCGCGCTCCATGGTCGGCCGGTGGGGCATGTCCCAGCGGATCGGTCCCGTGTCGGTGTTCACGCCGGACGGCGACCCGCGCATGATGGGCGTCTCGGACGCGATGCTCGCCTCGGTCGACGAGGAGGTGCGCCGGCTCGTGGACGAGTGTTACGAGGAGGCGCGGCGCCTCGTGCGGGAGCACCGCGTCAGGCTCGACCGTATCGTGGAGCAACTGCTCGAGAAGGAGACGCTCGACGAGGCCGAGGTGTACGCCGCCGCCGGCATCGAGAAGGCGGCGGCCGAGTCACGCGCCGACCGCCCGCTGGCGACTGCCCGCACCCAGTAGTGCGCGTCCCCGGTTGAGGTCGGCGAGCCGATGACGGTGAACGCACGATTTTTGGTGTTGACGATATTCGTTGGCAACGAGTATTATGTCCTTGGGTGCCGCACACGGCGGTGCTCCGGGATGGTCACATGTCCGTCGAACGCCGGGTCTTCCTCGGCATCGTTCGTGTTGCCGAGGTACTGACGCGCAGGCTGGGCGACGAACTCGGTTCGTACCGGCTGACCCTCAGCCAGTACGGCGTGCTCGAAGCGCTGCAGGCGGCCGGCAGCGACGGCATGGCGTGCGGCGAGATCGCCGAGCGGATGATCACCCGTGACCCGGACGTGACGCGGCTGCTCGACCGGCTCGAGGAGCGCGGGCTCGTCAGTCGCACCCGGGGCCGTCCCGACCGGCGTGTCGTGCGCATCCAGCTCACCGCAGAGGGTAACGCTCTGGTGCAGGAGCTGGACGGACGCATACACGCGTTGCAGGTCGCACACCTGCGGGGGCTCGACCGTCGCGATCTCGGTGCGCTGGACGCGCTTCTCGGCTCGGCCGAAGCATCCGTGCACGCCACGGGCGCGCCGCATCCTGCGGCACACACGTAACCCACGGGGCAGGGCCGCCTGCCTGTCGTGTCACATGGAGGACGTACACATGTTTGCTGAACTGGTTCGCTGGAATCCGTTCGACGATCTGTTTGCGTTGACGCGGCAGATCGATCGACATTTCGACCGGCTTTCGCGTGGCACCGCCCGCACGATACCGGCTGCCTTCTCCGGGTATCCGACGATCGATGTGACCACCGACGACCAGGGGTGGCACCTCCGCGTTGCGCTCCCGGGCATCGCGCCCGAGGACGTGGACGTGAGCGTGGCAGGCAATACGCTGTACCTGCGTGCCGTGGAGCGTGACGGTGACCAGACCCGCGCCCGCTACGAACACTCGGTCACCGTGCCGGAGATGGTGGATATCGAGAAGGTTGGCGCCACCTGCCGGCACGGGCTGCTCGACGTGTTCCTGCCGTTCAAGGACGCCGTCAAGCCGCGCCGCATCGAGGTACAGAGCGAAGGCCGCAAGCAGCTGTCGGCCTGACGCCGTCACGGTGCTCCACGCTCGGCCGCTGGTGGGCCGCGGCCCACCCGCGGCTGGCGGCGGGTGTGGCTTCCCGACCCCTATGACCCCTTCCGCGTTCGTTCCGGCGTCCGCCCTACGGTAATCTGGAGGGCACGATGTTCCGCCGGACAGACGACCTTCGCATCACCCAGGTCCGCCCCCTGCTGCCGCCCGCCATCCTGCTCGAGGAGTTGCCGGTCACCGAGCGTGCCTCGAACGTGGTGGCCAACACGCGCCATGCCATCGCTGAGGTGCTCGCGGGTCGCGATTCGCGACTCGTCGTGATCGTCGGCCCCTGCTCGATCCACGACACGCGGGCCGCGCTCGAATACGCCGAGCGACTGCTGCCGGTGGCCGTGCGCTACCAGGAGCAGATCATCACGGTGATGCGCTGCTACTTCGAGAAGCCGCGCACGACCGTGGGCTGGAAGGGCCTCGTCAACGATCCCGATCTGGACGAGAGCTACCACATCAACAAGGGTCTACGGCTCGCGCGACAGCTGCTGCTCGACGTCAACGACCTGGGGCTGCCGACGGCCTGCGAGTTCCTCGATACACAGCTGCCGCAACACGTCGCCGACCTCACCTCATGGGTCGCGATCGGCGCGCGGACGACCGAGAGCCAGGTCCACCGCGAGCTCGCCTCCGGGCTCTCCATGCCGGTCGGCTTCAAGAACGGCACGGACGGCACCACGCAGACGGCCGTCGACGCCGTCCTCTCTGCCCGTTCACCGCACCTCTTCCCGTCGGTCACCAAGCAGGGCGTGTCGGCCCTCTTCCAGACGACCGGCAACGACACCTGTCACGTGATCCTGCGCGGTGGCACGCGCACCGGCCCCAACTACGACGCGGCGTCGGTTGCCGACGTCTGTCAACGCCTCCGCGCGGCTGGATTGCCCGAGCGGGTGATGATCGACTGTTCGCACGGCAACAGCCAGAAGAACCATCTCCGACAGGTGGACGTCGCCGCTGCGATTGCCGCGCAGGTTGCCGGTGGCTCGCAGGCCATCATCGGCGCGATGCTCGAGAGTCACCTCGTGGAAGGGCGGCAGAACTGCACTTCGGGACGGCCCTCGGTGTACGGCCAGAGCATCACCGACGCCTGCCTCTCGTTCGAGCAGACCGAGCCGCTGCTGGAGCAGTTCGCGCGGGCGCAGCAGGCCCGCGGCGCTCGCGTCGGCGCGCCGGCCTGACGGCGATGGTGCTGGGACCCACGTAGCCGTCGCCCGTCGCTCGACGGCCAGCCCGTCGGGCAGGGCCCGACGGCTACGCACGCCACCGGCGATGACCTCGGGGTACGTAGCCGTCGCCCCTCGGGCGATGGTCGGCCC
>JAEYZV010000026.1 GCA_023427865.1 Acidobacteriota bacterium | reverse complement strand
CCTTACTCCTTACTCCTTGCTCCTTGCTCCTTGCTCCTTGCTCCTTGCTCCTTTCCTCGCGGACGTTCGTCCGGGGGTCGCGGACGTTTGTCACCCGGACAACGCCCCGGTGGCTCGCATTCGACGGCATCGACGGGCCGCTCGTGCATGGCACCGGCTTTGCCACGCCCTGCAGCGTGATCTCCGGCACCTCGTCGATGGACCGTACGGTCGTGCGCCCCTGGGCATCGCGACGTATCTGGATCGCAGCCGGGATCGCCGTGCTCTGTGTCGCGGGCGTCGCGCTCGCGTTGCCAGGCTGGCGCCGGCTGGCCTCCGTCGATCGGACGATCGACGCCGCGCGGCTGCAGATTGCCCCAACGGTCGTCACCGATCTCGTACGTGACGCCGCTGCCGACGGCCGCATCGTGTCGGCCAACGCGCCCACGCTGTTTGCCGCCAGCGGCGGCATCGTCACCCTGCAGGTGAAGGCGGGTGACCCGGTGCGCCAGGGGCAGGTCCTCGCGACGATCGAGAGCCCGGAGCTGCGCAGCCGCTTCACGCAGGAACAGGCCTCGCTGCAGTCGCTCGACGTCGCCCTCGGGCGCGCCCGCATCGCGGCGCGGCAAAGCGACACCCGGAATGCCAGCGCGATCACGCTCGCGGAAGTGCGCCTGCAGTCGGTTCGGCGCAACCTCGAGCGCGCACGGCAGACGTTCGAGGAAGGCCTCCTCAACAAGGTGGACTACGAACGCGCCCAGGACGACGTGCAGCTTGCGGAAGTGGAGCTGCAGGCGGCGCGCGAGGCGCGGGGGCTCGAGCGGGAGACCGCCGAGTTCGAGATCCAGACGCAGCAACTTGCGCGTGCGCGGCAGGCGTCGCTCGCCGAGGAGGTCGCGCGTCAGGTGGAGCAGCTCGCCATCGTCGCGCCGTTCGACGGGCTGATCGGCGCCGTGAACGTGCAGGACCGCGACGCCGTCATCGCGAACCAGCCCGTGCTCACCGTCGTCAACCTCGACGCGTACGAAATCGAGTTCAGTCTGCCCGAGAACGAAGCCGCCGAGGCGGGGCCGGGCACGCCGGTGCGGGTGCTGTACGAAGGGCGCGAGTACGACGGCAAGGTCACCGCCATCTCGCCGTCGGTGGCCGACAGCCTCGTGAAGGGCCGCGCGGCCTTCGCCGGCGCCACGCCGCCGACGCTGCGCCAGAACCAGCGCGTCTCGCTGCGCCTGCTGCTCGAGACCCGGCCGCGGGTGCTGACGCTGCCGCGGGGCGCCTTCCTCCAGAGCGGAGGCGGCCGCCTGGCGTACGTGGTGCGCGACGACGTGGCGACGCGCACGACGATCGCCACGGGCGCACGAAGCCTGTCGCACGTCGAGATCACCGACGGCCTGCGCGCCGGCGACCAGGTCATCGTCTCCGACACGAGCGAGTTCAGTGGCGCCGAGCGGGTGCTGTTGCGCAACCGCTAGATCCGTCCGGGTACCGGGTACCGGGTGCCGGGTGCCGGGTGCGGGGTGCCGGGCGGCCTGCCGGCCCGTGAAGGTAGGGCCGGCTGTCCCGGCCGTCAACAGGTTGTCTGCGAAACGCCGTGAACACCAAGCCGGAGCGACGAACGACGTACGCCGAACGCCCAGCCGACTTGTCCGCCGAAGCTCAAAGGGCGAAGGCGGAAGCCCGAAGGCTGGTACTACGAAGGCCGAAGGCCCAAGGCCCAAGGCCCAAGGCCGAAACTACGAAGGCCGACGGCCGACTGACCAAGGCCGAGGAGTGCACCGATGCTGTCCATGTCCCGCATCCGCAAGGTCTACCGCACGCAACTGGTGGAGACCTATGCGCTCGACGACATCACGCTCGACGTAGAGCCCGGCGAGTTCGTCGCCGTGATGGGCCGATCGGGTTCCGGCAAGACCACGTTCCTGAACGTAGCGGGGCTGCTCGACACCTTCGACGCTGGCACCTACGAGCTCGACGGCGAGGACGTGAGCCGGCTGTCGGACCGCGAGATGTCGCGCATCCGCAACGAGAAGATCGGCTTCATCTTCCAGTCGTTCAACCTGATTCCCGATCTCGACGTGTTCGACAACGTCGACGTGCCGCTGCGGTACCGGCGGTTGCCCGCACGGGAACGCAAGGCCCGCGTCGAGCGCGCCGTCGAGATGGTGGGCCTGTCGTCGCGTCTCAAGCACCTGCCGTCGCAGCTGTCGGGAGGACAGCAGCAGCGCGTGGCGATCGCGCGCGTGCTCGCCGGCGACCCGAAGCTGATCCTGGCCGATGAGCCGACGGGAAACCTCGACACGCTCATGTCGCGCGAGGTGATGGACCTGCTCGAACGCATCCACGAGCAGGGCACGACCATCATCATGGTGACGCACTCGCCCGAGTGCGCGGCGCGGGCGCCGCGCCACATCCATCTGCTCGACGGGCGCATCCTCGACACCGACGCCGACCTGTTCGCCGAGAGGACGCTCCCGAACCTCGCGGCCGCCCTGCCGTAGGAGCCGCGCATGCTGCTGCACAACATCTGGATCGCCTGGAAGAGCCTCCGACGGAGCCCGGCGCTGTCGGTGCTCATCGTTGCCTGCATCGCGCTCGGCATCGCCTTCGCGACCACGTTCGCGGCCGTGCGGCATGCGTTCACGAAGCACCCGCTGCCGGACAAGGAAGCAGTGCTGCGTTACGTGCGCCTCGACAACTGGGATCCCCGCGAACCGTATCCCGGCGGCGCACCGAACGCGCTGCCGCCCCAGATCAGCTACCGCGACGCCATGGCGCTACGCCGATCGACGATCCCGTCGCGGCAGACGCCGTCGTTCCGCACGCGGCTGAGCGTCATCCCTGACCCGGCGGTGGCGCGGCCCACCAAGGAGGACGTGCGGATGGTGCAGGCGGACTTCTTCCAGATGTTCGACGTGCCCTTCCGCTACGGCACGCCATGGACACGGGAGAGCGACGAGCGGATCGACCAGGTCGCGGTCATCTCCGAGTCGCTGAACGAGCGCGTGTTCGGAGGGCGCAACAGCGTCGGGCAGACCCTGCGCATCGAGAATCGCGACTTCCGCATCGTCGGCGTGCTCGCCGGCTGGCAACCCTCGATCCGCATGTACGACATGACGGGCAACGCGCTGCAGGAGACAGAGCCGGTCTACCTGCCGTTCTCGCTGGTGGTGCCGATGGAACTGCGCACCGCCGGCAACAGCGACGGCTGGGGCGTCACCGCCGGCAGCGGGTTCGCCGGGCTGCTGAACTCCGAGCAGACCTGGATCCAGTACTGGGTGGAACTCGCGACGCCGGCCGACGAGCAGGCCTACCGCAGCTTCGTCGAGAGCTACATCACGGAACAGAAGGAACTCGGCCGGTTCGCGCGGCCGATGAACTACCGGCTCTCCAGCATCAAGGGCCTGATGGACGACTTCGAGGTCGCGCCGGAGGAAACCTTCGCGCTGCTGCTCGTCGGCCTGCTGTTCCTGGTGGTTGCGGCGGTGAACCTCATCGGGCTGCTGCTCGGGAAGTTCCTCGCCCGTGCCAACGAGGTCGGCGTACGTCGGGCCCTCGGCGCCTCGCGACGCGACGTGTTCCTGCAGCACCTGGTCGAATGCCAGGTCGTGGCGGTGCTCGGCGGCGCGATCGGCGTGGTGATGGCCGCAGTGAGCCTCCGTGCCCTCAACGCCTTCATGCTCGACATGGTCAACCGCAAGGACCTGTTCACGCTCGACGCGCAGATGCTGCTGCTGGCGCTGGCGCTGTCGATCGCCGCCGGGTTCATCTCCGGTGCCTACCCGGCGTGGCGCATCTGCCGCCTCGCTCCGGCCAACCACCTGAAAGCCTGAGGCCCGCCATGCATCTCGGTCCCATCCTCCGCGCGATGCTGCGCAACAAGGTGCGCTTCGGCCTGCTCGCCCTCGAGGTCGCCCTCACGCTGGCGATCGTCGCCAACTGCGTGAGTCTGATTCTCGATGCCCGCGCGGAGCTGACGCGGCCCTCAGGGTTCGTCGACGACGAGCTGATGCTCGTCACCGCCACGCCCTTCAACGAGGCGTTCCGGGAGGCCTCGTTCCGCGACACCATCGTCGACCAGGACATCGCCGCCATCAAGGCGATGCCCGGCGTGGTGAACGCGGCCAACTCGCAGTTCCTGCCGTGGCAGGGTGGAGGCAGTTCGACGCAGTTCCGCCGCGATGCGAAGGCCGAGCCGCTGCGGACGCAGATCTACCCGGCCGACCAGCACATGCTCGACACGCTGGGCCTCCGCCTGGTGGAGGGGCGCGCGTTCACGCGCGACGACGTGCTGCGCAACACGGAACTGCTGCGGTCGTTGAACGCCACCGCCCGGGCCCGCGACGCGTCGGGCCGGGCGACGACGGTCGTGACCACGCCGGCGATCATCTCGCGCGCCTACGCCCGCCTGATGTTCCCGGACGGCAATGCCCTCGGCGGGACCTTCGAGGACAGCGACGGCGACCGGTGGCAGGTCATCGGGATCGTCGAGCACTTCTACAATCCGTATGCCTGGAACATCGGCGAGTACGTGGCGTTCTACCCGCAGCGGCAAGGCACATACGAGGCCGGGACCTCGTATCTCGTCCGTGTACAGCCCGGCCAGCTCGATGCCGTCCACAAGGCGATCGAGGGCACCCTGGCGACCGTCAACGGCAACCGTACCTACCGGCTGCGCACCATTCCGGACGTGAAGCGCCGCTTCCTCGGCGGCCAGACGCTCATGGTCCGCCTGCTCTCGCTGGTCATCGTCGTTCTGGTGTTCGTGACCGGGTTGGGAATCATGGGATTGACCTCGTTCTCGGTCGCCGAGCGAACGCGGCAGATTGGCACCCGCCGCGCGCTCGGCGCCGGGCGCGCCGACATCCTGCGACACTTCCTGCTCGAGAACTGGGTCACGACGACGATGGGCATCGTGGTCGGCGTGGGCCTGGCGATCACGCTCAATCAGACGCTGTTGCGAGAGATCGACGGGCCGCGGATCACGCCGGGGCTGCTGGCGACCGGCGCCCTGCTGCTCTGGCTGGCCGGCCTGCTGGCCACCCTCTGGCCGGCGTTGCGCGGCGCGCGTGTGGCTCCGGCGGAGGCCACGCGGAACATCTGAGGCCCTCCGGCGTATCTCAGCGCGTGCCCCCCAGTCCACTGGCGTGCCTGATCGTCGAGGATCAGGCCCCGGTCGTTCAGGCGCTCGACGTGCTGTTCTCGCTGCACGACGTGCCGACGCGCGTCGCAAGCGATGCGGCTGGCGCGCTCGCAGAGGTGCGGGCCGGCGGCATCGGCGTGGTGCTCCAGGACATGAACTTCGCGCCCGGCGAGACCTGCGGTGAGGAAGGCGCGGCGCTGTTCCACGCCATCCGCGCGATCGACCCCGCGATGCCGGTGCTGCTGATGACCGCGTTCACGTCTCTCGAACGCGCCGTGTCGCTCGTCAAGGCGGGAGCGGCGGACTACGTCGGCAAGCCGTGGGACGACGGGAGGCTCGTCGCGAGCGTACGCGAACTGCTGGCGATGCGGGCGCAGGCGAGCGGGGATGGCGCGAGATCGGCCGGCGATGCCGCACGGCGACCTGGCACGGCCGACCTGCGGGGTCTCGTGTGCAGCAGCGAGGCGATGTCGCGGGTGGTCGACCTCGCGCTGCACGTGGCCGGCGCCGACGTGCCCGTGCTCATCACCGGTCCGAACGGCGTGGGCAAGGAGAAGCTCGCCGAGATCATCCAGGCGAACTCGTCGCGCGCCACACGCCCCTTCATCACCGTGAACGTGGGCGCACTGCCCGACACGCTGCTCGAGGCCGAGTTGTTCGGCGCCGAAGCCGGCGCCTTCACCGGGGCGCAGAGGCGGCGCGTCGGACGCTTCGAGGCCGCGCACCGCGGCACGCTGTTCCTCGACGAGATCGGCACGCTCTCGCTCGCAGGCCAGGCGAAGCTGCTTCGCGTGCTCCAGACGGGCGAGTTCGAGCGCCTCGGCTCGAGCACCTCGATCCACAGCGACGTCCGGCTGCTGTGTGCCACCAACGTGCGGCTGCCCGAGGCCATCGCGAGCGGGCAGTTCCGCGAGGACCTGTACTTCCGCCGCAACGTTATCGAGATCCCGGTGCCGCCGCTGCGGGACCGCCCCGACGACATCCTGCCGATCGCCCGCGACCTGCTCGGCCGCATCGCGTCGCCCGGTCACTCGGACTGTTCGGTCGCCGCGTCGAGCAGCCCGGCGACCTGGAGTCCGCACTCACCGAGGCCTTCGCCCATGA
>JAEYZV010000005.1 GCA_023427865.1 Acidobacteriota bacterium | reverse complement strand
ACGGGCAGGTACGGGCAGCTCTCGGGGAAATCGGAGTGCAGACGGGGTAGCGGGCGCAGAAATTTCAGAATTGCAGGATTTCAGGATGGCATCACGGCCCGCAATGCCTCGAAGGGTGGGGATGCCTGTCCGGGATGCCTCGAAGGTTGGGGAGGCTTGTGAAATTCTGAAATTCCTGCAATTCCGCAATCCCTACGGCGCCAGCTTGAAGTCGCGGATGCGTGCCAGCAGCATGCGGCTCGGTATCTGCAGCGCGGCGGCCGCCCGGCCCTGATCCCAGCGGGCCTCGTCGAGCGCCTGCTGGATCTTCCGACGCTCGACCTCCATCAACACCCGGCGCGACGCCTCGGGCAGCGTGCCCGAGATGTCGATCGCGTCCCACGGGTCGGTCGGCGGCGCGGGTGTGGCGTCACGCGGCAGGTCACCGGTACCGAGGTTGAGGTGCTGCGCGTGGACGGTGTCGCCCTCGGCCAGGATCACCGCCCGCTCGATGCAGTTCTGCAACTCGCGCACGTTGCCCGGCCAGGCGTGGCGTTCGAGGGCCTCGACGGCGGCCGACGAGAGGTGCGGAGGGCGCTTGTTCTGCTCGCGTGCGAACTTCTCGATGAAGTGACGGGCGAGCAGCGGCACGTCCGACGCGCGGTCGCGCAGCGGCGGAATGACGATCGGGAACACCGAGAGCCTGAAGAACAGGTCCTCGCGAAACGTGCGCGCGGCAACCGCCGCACGGAGGTCCCGGTTCGTCGCGGCCACGAGCCGCACATCCACGCGCAGTGTGGTGTTGCTGCCGACGCGCTCGAAACTCCGCTCCTCGAGGACCCGCAGTACCTTGGCCTGCAGGTTCATCGGCATCTCCCCGATCTCGTCGAGGAACAGCGTGCCCCCGTGCGCCACCTCGAACTTGCCCGGCTTGCGCGCGTTTGCGCCGGTGAAGGCGCCCTTCTCGTGCCCGAACAGCTCGGTCTCGAGCAGCGTCTCCGGGATGGCCGCGCAGTTGATCGCGACAAACGGTCCGGCGGCGCGGTCGCTGTGCGCGTGGAGTGCGCGCGCGAAGAGTTCCTTGCCCGTCCCGCTCTCCCCGCCGAGCAGCACCGTCGTCTCGGTCGGGGCCACGCGGCGCAGCCCACGCTGCACCTCGAGGAGGGTCGGGTGCTCGCCGACGATGGTCGGCGCGCCATGCCGCGTGCCGAGGGCCTCCTTGAGCAGCAGGTTCTCGGTCACGATGCGCCGCTGCTCGATGGCCCGGCTGACCGTGAGCACGAGGTGCTCGTGGTCGACGGGCTTCGGAAGGTAGTCGAGCGCACCTTCGCGCACCGCGGTCACCGCCTCCTCGATGGCGCCGTAGCCGGTCATCAGGATGACGGGCAGCGCCGGGTCGAGATCCTTGGCCGCGCGCAACACGCCAAGGCCGTCGCCCGTGGGCAGGCGCAGGTCCGAAAGGACCAATGAGGGCCGGCTCAGGCGCAGCGCCTCGATCGCGTCCGGTTCGTCACCGGCTTCCACGACGCGATATCCCTGTCGTGAGAGCACTGTGGCCAACACGAACCGCAGGTCCTCGTTGTCGTCCACGAGGAGGACGTCGGGCGTCTCACGCGGCGATCCTGTCGGAGTCGTGGACCCGGCTCCCCGGGAGGGTGACTGCCCCGGGGCAGGTGTCGCGGGCGGCGCTGGATATGACCGGTGCACGATGTTCTTCTACTGAATCCACGCAGGGGGCACGCCCGCGATGCGCGCTTCCTGCTCGAAGGCCTGTCGAGCCGCAGCCGCGTCGGCTTCCCGCGATTCGACGGTGGCCAACTGTGACTTCACGTCCTGTCGTTCGCGGGTCGCCCGGGCCACGACCGCAGGATCGGATGCCTGCATCTCGAGCGACAGGCGGTCGGACAACGCCCGCAGCTGCCGCACCTGTGCGCGCACCTCCGCAAGCGCCTTGTTGACGACGGCGGCACGCTGCCGCCATCCGTCCTCATCGTCTCGTGGCGCGGCAGCCTTGTCGAGCTCGGCCGCAGCGGCCTTCGGTTTGGCGGCGCCGGCGGGCGCCTCCTCGGACGAAGCGGCGGCGGAGGGCTCGGCACCGCCCTCGGAAGCTTCGGTCGCTCCCGGCTGGAGCACGGCCGATGCCGGCAGGTCGGCGTTCGTCAGGACCTTGCCCGACGTCTTGATCTGCTCACGCCGGGCCGCTTCCTTGCGCGCGACCTCCCCGAGCGACTGCGCCGACGCTGGAACCAGCATCCCGCCCCACAGGATTGCCACGACCATCCCCGCGATCCGTGCACCCATCGAATGCCTCCTGAGGCCTACACGGCCTCGCTCTCGACTAGATCGGCCAAACCGGCCACGAGTTGAAAGGATCAGCTCCCTGGCGCGCCTCGCCATGCGGCCAGCTCGACAGGAGCGCCGGGGCTCTGCCGGGCGATCGTGGCGCTGGCGATGCCTCTCGCGCCGCCGCGTCCGAGGGCGACCGCATACAGCAGGAGTCGCTCGTTCGCGCTTTGCAGCGCGGTGCCGTCGCCCTCGGGTTCATCGGCCACCCACACGGCGACTCCGGGCATCGTGCCCCCCGACGGCCACCGGTCCAGCACACCCGACGCATGGCAGACCCAGACCAGTTGCCACTGGGGCGTCTCGACCGCCCAGCGACTCGCCGCGTCCGTCGCGGCCTGCAGCCAGGCGCGCTCCTGCCCTTCGTCGAGCGCGGCGACAGGCCCCGACGGCGCCGCACACGGGAGCGCGGGCATCGCGGCGACGGCACTCCAGTCGGGAACATGCCCGAAGGCCATGGCCACGGCCTGCACGGCGGCCCCTGACAGCTGGGTGGCTGCCGCCTCATCCCGCTGCTCCATTGCGAGGAGAACGTCGGAGCGCACGTGTCCGACCAGCCACCCCGTCACCCCGACGAGGAACGCCGCCAACAGCAGGACGCCCGGAAGCGCGACCCCCGACTCCTGGTGCCTGCGGCCCGGGCGAGAGACCGGCGCGTCATTGTCCCCAGGCAAGGTTCGGAGCGCTGGCGAATACGTCGACCGACACATCGCGTACCTCCTCTCCGGGCCGTCTGGCGGTCCCGGGCATAGCGAACCAGAGTGGCGACAGGCCCCGGGCAGACGCCATCGTCGCCTGCAGGCGCACGACGAGACGCACGGCTCGGATCCGGTGGATGTCCGCGTCGTAGCGCCACGTCCCGACGCCGCACCAGGGCCCGTCCATGAGGTCGGGCACCGACAGTTCGACGGGCGGACCTGGCACTGGTCCGAGCATGCCGAGCTGTGGCGTGCCGTCGGCTGCAATCGCGCAGGTGTCGGTCCCGGGCACCAGAGGACGACGGGGGGGAGATGCCATGCCGTAGTAGCGCACCTGCATCGCGACGACCTCGTCGACCGCCGGCTGGCTAGGTGCACGTTCGTCCGCGCGGCGCAGCTGCCGCCGCGGCGCATCGAACAGCAAGGCCGACGTCTCCACCCTCGCGACGAACGCGGGCAGCGAAATGCCCTGGTCGACGGCATCGTCCAGGGTGAGGAGCAGACCGCTCACCGCGGCGACCGTCGCGATCGTCATGGCCCCGTCGCGGCCGTACACCAGGACGAGGTCGTCCTTGCGGAACCCGCACGACGGATGCACGCCGCACGCGGGATGCCAGGCAAGCGCCACGACGACGGCCCCGGGCGCCAGCGGCTGCGCCAGAGGCGCCTGTGCTGCACCCGACGGGACCGAGATGGTCGTGAACCGGTCGGCCC
>JAEYZV010000676.1 GCA_023427865.1 Acidobacteriota bacterium | reverse complement strand
CCCAGGCGGCGCACGCCGACGGACGCCTGAAGGAGGTCTTCGGCACGGGTACGGCGGCCGTCATCCAGGCCGTCGGCACACTGGTGGACGCCGGGCACGAGATGTCGATCAACGGCGGCGTCCCGGGCCCGCTCGCCGAGCGGCTCTACGACGCGATCACGCGGCTGCAGTACGGCGAGGACGCCGACACGCGAGGCTGGCAGACCATCGTCTAGACAGCACGTCCCGACGATGGCCACCACGCTGGCGCTGTATCACGTCGACGCGTTCACCTCCGCCGTGTTCGGAGGTAACCCGGCTGCCGTGTGTCCACTCGAGGCCTGGCTGCCCGACGAAACACTGCACCGCATCGCTGCAGAGAACAACCTCTCGGAGACGGCGTTTGTCATCAGGACGGACGACGGGCGCTATGACCTGCGGTGGCTGACGCCGACCACGGAGGTGGACCTGTGCGGGCAGGCGACGCTCGCCACGGCCTTCATCCTGCGTGAGCGTCTGGGCGACTCGAGCCAGCCGCTCCGCTTCATGACGCGCAGCGGCGAGCTGTCCGTCACGAGCGGTCCGGAGGGCTACACGCTCGACTTCCCCGGACGTCCCGCGGAGCGCGTGTCACGGGTTGCCGCTCTGACGTTCGCGCTCGGAGCCGAACCCGAGGATGTCTGGAAGGCACGCGACCACATGTGCGTGTTCACGTGCGAATCGGACGTGCGAGCGCTCGTGCCCGACATGGGGCGGTTGCAGGCGGTGGAACCGCACGGTGTGATCGTGACCGCACCGGCCGATCCTTCACTGTCGCCGGGCGCCGATTTCGTCTCGCGCTTCTTCGCGCCGGCTATCGGCGTCCCCGAAGACCCCGTCACCGGCTCCTCCCACTGCACGCTCGCGCCTTACTGGGCCGAGCGTCTCGGCCGCACCGTGCTGCAGGCGCGCCAGGTGTCGGCGCGTGGCGGTGAAATGCGCTGTCAACTGCGGGACGACAGGGTCCTGCTCACCGGCCAGGCCGTCTGCTATCTCGAAGGCACGATTCACTTCTGATGACCGTCACACCAGGACTCTCGACGCTGATTGCCTCGGGCCGACTCGCAGGGTTGCGCGTCGGACTCGTCGCCAACCCATCGTCCATCGATGGATCGTTCGCCCACGCTGCCGACGTCTTGTGGCGGGCACCTGGGGTCACCCTCGCGGCCCTGTTCGGCCCGCAGCACGGTTTCCATTCGACGCTGCAGGACAACATGATCGAGACGCCGCACGCCAAGGACCCGCGCCGCGGTGTGCCGGTCTACTCCCTTTACAGCGAGACGCGCGAACCCACCGACGCCATGCTCGACGGGCTCGACGCGATCGTCGTCGACCTGCAGGACGTCGGCACGCGCGTGTACACGTTCGTGTACACGATGGCGTACTGCCTGAAGGCCGGGGCGCGCAAGGGCATCCCGGTCATCGTGTGCGATCGCCCGAACCCGATTGGCGGCCGGACGGTCGAGGGACCGATGCTGCAGCCCGGGTACGAGTCGTTCGTCGGGCTGTTCCCGATCGCGCTGCGGCACGGGCTGACGATCGCGGAACTGGCGCAGCTGTTCAACGAGCAGTTCGGGCTCGGCGCGCAGCTCGAGGTGGTCCCCATGGAGGGCTGGTCACGCGGGCAATGGTGGGACCAAACCGGCGTGCCGTGGGTGATGCCCTCCCCGAACATGCCGACGCTCGACACCGCCATCGTCTACCCCGGCATGGTGTTGTTCGAGGGCACGCTGGTCTCGGAGGGGCGCGGCACGACGCGGCCGTTCGAGCTCGTGGGCCATCCGGGCATCGACGCCGAGACGTTCGCGGGCGGGCTGAACGCGCAACACCTGCCCGGCGTCCACTTCCGTCCGGTGTACTTCGAGCCGACCTTCCAGAAGCACGCGGGCGTGACGTGCGGGGGCTGCCAGCTGCACGTCACCGATCGCGAGCGCTTCCGGTCGGTCGACGCGGCCATCGCGCTGCTCTGCGCGTTCCGGGATGCACTTCCCGATCGCCAGCTGCCGTGGAGATCGCCGCCCTACGAGTACGAGCACGAGAAGATGCCCATCGACATCCTCGCGGGATCCGACGGGCTGCGGCGGGCGATCGACGCCGGTGCAAGCCCCCTCGAGGTCAGCGTGACGTGCCGGCTCGATGCGGGTTCGTTCGACGCGATGCGCGCGTCGTGTTTGTTGTATTGACCTGGGCCGCGCTCGGAGAGCGGGCCCTACCAGCGAGGTAGGGCCGGCTGTCCCAGCCCGGTCCTGACAATGAGGTAGGGCCGGCTGTCCCAGCCCGGTCCTGACAGCGAGGTAGGGCCGGCTGTCCCAGCCGGGCCCGTGCGCTCTACCAAGGAGTCCTCCCATGCGTCGTTTCTCTGCCCTCTTCTCCGCGGTCGTCCTCTCGATCGCACTCACACCCGCGCTCGTCGCGCAGACGCGCGATGGCAACACCACGGCCGCCACCCAGGCGGAGGCCGGCTTCGTCCCCCTGTTCGACGGCAAGACGCTCGACGGCTGGACGCTGGTCGGCGGCCGCGGCGAGGGCTACGGCGTGAAGGACGGCATCCTCTACTGCGCGAAGGGGGGCGGCGGCAAGCTGATTACCGACAAGCAGTACAGCGACTTCGTGCTGCGCTTCGAGTTCAAGATGCCCCCCGAGGGCTCCAACAACGGCCTCGGTATCCGCACGCCACGCGAGGGCGACGCCGCCTACCAGGGCATCGAGCTGCAGATCATCGACGAGGCCGCGGCGCTGTCGGGCAAGTGGGGCAAGCTGCGCGACGCGCAGTATCACGGCAGCGTGTACGACGTCATCCCGGCCAGACGCGGCGCGATGAAGCCCGCCGGCCAGTGGAACCAGCAGGAGGTCACCGTCGACGGGCGGCAGATCAAGGTCGTCCTCAACGGCCAGACGATCCTCGATGCGAACTTGGACTCGGTCACCGACCCGGCGGTCCTGAAGAAGCACCCCGGCTTGCAGCGCACCACGGGCCACATCGGCTTCCTCGGCCACAACGACTACATCGAGTTCCGGAACATCAGAATCAAGGAACTCTGAACAGGTAACAGGTCTTCAGCTATCAGGTGAACAGGGGGGCAGGATAACAGGGCCCGTTACCTGGCCCCTGTCGCCCTGTTACCTGTACTGACTCCCAGGAACGTCTCCAGGCTGCCGTGCACCGCGTCGGCGCCCCAGAGCGTGCGGTACACCTCGACGAGCCGCTCGCGTGCGACGACCCGCATCGCGACCGCATTGGCGAGCTGCTCGGTCTGCAGGTAGGGATGATTGGTCGAGATCCAGACGTGGCCGAGCTCGTGCGCGAGGGCGGCCTCGAGCTGCGCCACCGGCAACGACACGGCAAATCGCCGGTCCACCGCGAGTTCGAACGTGCCCCGCCGTTCCCGGCTTGCACGCACCGACATCGCCCGCGGTTCCCGATCCACGAGCGTCACGAGCACAGGCGCCGCGATGCCAAGGCGCTCGCGCAGGTCGTCCACGACCTGTTGGGCCTGTCGAGTCAGCCGTACGGGCTCCAGCCTGCCGCCGCCTTCCGATGGCGTGGCCAGCCCCATCAGCACGATCAGCGCGGCACACGTGCCCGGGTGATGCCAGGGGAAGTAACTCTTACACAGGTGACGCCGCACGCCATTCACGAGCTTAGGCGCCGTCCAGCGACGTAAATCGCTGCCCCGTAGCGAGTTGCATTGATGACCGGAACCCGGCACGTCGCTTGCCTCTTTCGTGGGCATCATCCGGCCTCGCAATCCGAGGTCGGTCGGTTCATGACCGTCGCCGATGCGACGAGATACGGAGGCATCATCATGAAGAAGCTCACCGGTACGTTCGCGTCCTTCGCAGTGATCACGGCCCTTGCGGCCCCGGCCTTCGCACAGGATCCGCAGCCGACGACCGATCCGCAGACGCAGTCCACCACGCCGGCACCTGCACCGCAGGACCCGGCCACCCGACAGCAGGACCCGTCACCTCGACATCAGGCGCCGAAGATCGACATGTCTTCGGAGCGCGACGACAGCGCGACCGCGCAGCGGGCCGACAAGAACATGGTCACGGGCGAGCTGGTGAAGGTCGATGCGGACCTGATGGAACTCACCATCAAGGCCGCTGACGACACCGAGCACACGTTCCGCTACGCCGACAGCACGAAGGTGGAAGGCGCAGAGGGGCAGGTGTCCGGTCTCGCGACCAAGGCCGGCCAGCTCGTGACGGTGCACTACACCGAAGGCGCGGGCGACTCGCGCATCGCGACCAAGGTGAAGTTCGACAAGCAGGACAAGTAACGACGCCACGACCGCGGCACGCACGCGCGCGGGCGGGCACGGGTCCTGTCTCCACCCGGAGGCAGGGCCCTTTCCGCATTATGAAGATCGCCGGGCTGCGGGCACAAGCACATCGGCCGAAGACGCCGGACGCCGGCTATCGGTCCAGACCTTCCGCATCACGCAGCGTCTGACGGACGGGGTCCGGCAGCAGGCGCGTCCCCAGCTTCCAGCACGTGCCGCACTCGGCGCAATCGAAGTAGTGGATCGACATCTGCGGCATCGACGCGGCCTGCGTCCGGAACGCACCCGACCCGGTTTCCGAGTGCACGTGCACGAGCGGTTCGCCGCAGTCGGGACACGCCGGGATCTCGCCGGATGACAGGGTGATCGGCATGCCGGTCATCCTCGCGTCTGCGCGATGTCGAGCGCGCGTTCGGCAGCGGTCGGCAGTTCCGGCCGGAGGTGATGCGCCTCGAGGTGCGTGCGCAGCGCGGCGAAGGCGCGCTTTGGAGTGTCGGCGCGCTCCATGAACTGCAGATCGTCTGGATGGATCGCGCCCCACTCGACGAGCGGCTCGAAGCTCAGGATCTGATCCCAGTACGCCGAGCCGTAAAGGATCACCTTGATCTCCTTGGCGAGCTTCTGGGTCTGCATCAGCGTGAGGATCTCGAACACCTCGTCGAGCGTGCCGAAGCCGCCCGGAAACACGACGAGCGCCTTGGCCAGGTACGCGAACCAGAACTTCCGCATGAAGAAGTAGTGGAACTCGAAGTGCAGTCGCTCGCTGACGAAGGGGTTCGGTCCCTGCTCGAACGGCAGCCTGATGTTCAGCCCGATGCTCTTGCCCCCGGCGTCGTGCGCGCCTCGATTTGCCGCCTCCATGATTCCGGGGCCGCCGCCGGAGCAGACGACGAAGCGGTGCATTTCGGTGTCGAGCTCCGCCGTCCACTCGGTGAGCATCCGGGCGAGCGTGCGCGCGTCCTCGTAGTACCGCGACCACTCGAGCGCCCGTTCGGCACGCTTGATCTCGACGCTCGATGCCCGTGCCCGGCCCGTCGTCTTTCCGCGGGCCCGCAGCAACTGCAACTCGCGCCTCGTCTCCGCGCGACTGCGGATGCGCGCCGATCCGAAGAACACGACCGTGTCCTTGACGCCCTCCTGGATGAACCGGCGGTGCGGCTCGAGGTACTCGGCCAGGATGCGCAGCGGTCGCGCATCGTCGCTCTGCAGGAACTCGGCGTTCAGGAACGCCCGCGGCTGGCTGCTCATTCTCGACACCTCTCGCGCGCCACGTCGAACGCACGCACGGCGATTGCCCGGGGCCATCCGGAAAGCTCCGGGAGCTGACCCTACCGGGCCAGCAGCATTCGTGCGATGCGCTGGTAGTCCTCGACCGCCCGGTGCAGGTCGGCAATCGCCACCGACTCGTGATCGGTGTGCGCCACGTGAATCGAACCGGGCCCGTACATGAACCGGGTGCCCCACGCCTCGAGCAGCGGCGCGTCCGTCGTGTAACCGACCACTTCCCCTTCGAAGCCCTCGAGCGCCCCCATGTGCAGCGCTGGCACGTGGTACACGTACTCGACGTCGGCGAGCGCGGCGACGGCGTCGAGTGCCGCCAGCACCTCCTCGTGCGGTGTGACGATACGGAACAGCAGATCGGCGGTCGCGGAGGGCGCGATGACGTTCGGCGCGACGCCCCCGGCGATCGCGCCGATGTTCACCTGCGTCGGACCGAGCACGGGATCGACGGGCAGCGTCATGGCGCGCACCTGCTGCAGCGCGTCGAGGAGCTTCTCGATGGCCGACTCCCCGAGGTGCGGGTAGCCGGAGTGTGCCGCGCGGCCATGCGCCTGCAGGCGGACGCGCAGCGCCCCACGGTGGCCGAGCGCGAGCTTGCCCTCGGTCGGTTCGCCGTTGACGAGGAACCGCGTGACGCCGGTGGAGAGGTCGTCGGCAACCATCGCGCCGTCACTGCCACGCTCCTCGCCGACAACGAACAACAGGCCGACGCGGGTCTCGCCCGTGGCGCGCAGCGCCTCGGCGGCCGCCAACTGCGAGACGAGGATGCCCTTGGCGTCGCAGCTGCCGCGGCCGTAGATGCGATCGTCCTCCACTCGGCTCGGGATGAACGGCGGCACGCAGTCCATGTGCGTGGAGAACACGACTTCCGGCGTGCCGAGCGTGGCCAGCAGGTTCAGGCGGCGTTCGGTGACCACCTGTCGCGTCACCGAGTACCCGCGTTGCTCGAGCACGTCGCAGACCAGCGCGCACACGACCGCCTCCTGCCCCGTCGTGCTCTCGATGTCGACGAGCCGCCGCGTCAGGCCGACGACGTCTACCGGATCCATCGTTCGAGCTCGGTGCGGGTATCGGTGCGGCTGTCGCGGTACTTGACGATGACCGGCGTGGCGAGCGAGAGCTTCCACGCCACGCCAGGCCCCTCGGTGACCGCGCGTGCGCCAGGCACGACCACCGCGCCTTCCGGTATCACGAGGGGCTGCCCATCCTCCGGGCGGATGATGCGCCCGTTGGGCAGGTCGTACACGGGCGTGGATCCCGTGAGGATCGTGCCGGCGCCGATGACGGCGCGCGCCTTGATCACGGCGCCTTCGTAGATCCCCGTGTTGCCGCCGACCAGCACATCGTCCTCGACGATCACCGGCAGCGCGCCGACCGGCTCGATGACGCCGCCAATCTGCGCCGACGCGCTGAGATGGACACGGGCGCCAACCTGCGCGCACGAGCCGACGAGCGCATGCGAGTCGATCATCGATCCCTCGCCGACGTAGGCGCCGATGTTCACGAACGTCGGTGGCATCGCGATCACGCCGGGCGCGATGTACGCGCCGTCGCGCACGGAGGAACCGCCCGGGACGATCCGCACGCCGCTCTGCAGCGTGAACCGGCGCAACGGCAACGTGTCCTTGTCGAAGAACGGCCAGCGGCCGTGATCCATCGACGCGTCGGCGAGAGCGCCGACGCGGAAGCCGAGCAGGATGCCCTGCTTGACCCACCCGTTCACCACCCAGCCGGTGGGGGCCGTGGCATCGGGCGAGGCGGAGCGGACGGTGCCCTCCGACAGCGCGTCCCGCAGGCGCGCGAACACCTCGCGCCCTTCATCCCTGGAAGCCTCGGCGCCGGCGGCCCACAGCCGCTCGACGTCCTGGCGCAATGTCTCGATGTTCATGCGGACGCGGTCTCTGCAAGGAGGCCCAGATCGAGCGCGATGCGGCGCAGCGTCTGGAGGGTCTGACTGGTGGGCGCGACCATCGGGAGGCGATACACCGGCTCGAGCAGCCCGGCGAGCGCCATCACGGCCTTCACCGGAATGGGGTTGGATTCGAGGAAGTTCGCCTGCAGCAGTGGCAGGAGCCGTTCGTGGATCACGCGTGCTGCCGCGAAGTCGCCGCGCTCGCAAGCCTCGACCAGGCGCGCCATGTCGGTCGGCACCTCGTTGCCCGCCACCGAGATCACGCCGTCACCGCCGAGGGCCATCACCGGCAACGTCAGCGTGTCGTCGCCACTGAGAACGAGGAAGTCGTCCGGGGTGCGGCGGCGCACGTCGGCGATCTGGAACACGTTACCCGACGCTTCCTTGATGCCGACGATCTGGGGCAACTGGGCCAGGCGCTCGGTCGTCGACGGTTCGATGTTGCTGCCCGTGCGACCGGGCACGTTGTACAGCACGATGGGCAGGTTCGTGTTCGAGGCAATGGTCGAGTAGTGCTGGAACAGGCCCTCCTGCGTGGGCTTGCTGTAGTAGGGCGACACCGACAGGATGCCGTTGGCACCGGCCGCGGCCGCGGCGTGCGCCGCCTCGACCACCTCGGCGGTGTCGTAGCCGCCGGCACCGGCGAGCACCGGCACGGTGCCCTTGACCTCGTCGACGACGAGCCCGATCACCAGCCGCTTCTCGTCGGCAGACAGCGTCGGCGCCTCGCCCGTGGTCCCCACGGGGACCAGGAAGTGCATCCCCGCCTCGACCTGGCGGCGGGCGAGACGACGGACCGCGCCCTCGTCGATCCGGCCGTTCGTCGTGAACGGCGTGACGAGCGCGGTGCCACAGCCGGTGAAGAGTCGTCGCTGAGTCATTTGGCTTACAAGGATAACGGG
>JAEYZV010000665.1 GCA_023427865.1 Acidobacteriota bacterium | reverse complement strand
GTCGTGGGCTGCGCCAGCAGCACGGCGCCGACGCACACCGCGCCCGCGACCGCGGCGACCCCCCGTCTCGGCATGCGCGCCAGCCTATCAGCTTCACGATGGCGGGGGCATTGGTGGACGAAGTCGGACGCCAATGGTGGTCCCAAGGTGTCGGCCGGTTCGGGTTTCCGGCCGCGAATCCAATGATTTGGATTTACCACTTGAACAAGTGGTCGCTCTCACATGAACAAGTGACCCAACCTCTGTCACCTAACTGCGTGCTGGTAATGGATTTATGCTCCGAACGCGCTCTGGCGCGCCGAACGGCCTCCGGTGGCTCGGACGTTGCACGACACATCGACGCTGTCGGAACCCACCCCCGAGCTGTTCGGAGGTGTGAGTGAAGTCTGTTCGAACCCTTCTGACCGGTGTCCTGGCGTGCGCGCTGGCGGCATTGGTCGTCCTGTGTCCGACCCCGGTCGCGGCGCAGGCACTGTACGGCACCGTGGCCGGCACAGTGGTGGACGATTCGGGCGCCGCGATCCCGGGCGCTACGGTCACGGTGACCAACCAGGGCACGGGACTCGAGGTGATGGCGATCACCGACGAAGTGGGCGCGTATGCGATCCGCAACCTGCAGCCCGGCACGTACACGCTCAAGGCCTCGCTGCAGGGGTTCAAGGAGTACGTGCAGACCGGCATCCCGGTGGCGCAGAACGACGTGGTTCGCATCGTGGCGAAGCTCGAAGTGGGCGCCCTCACGGAGTCGGTCACGGTCACCACGGAAGCCGCCCTGCTGAAGACCGACAAGGCTGACGTCAGCGTCAACCTGAAGCCGGCCGAGGTGGTGAACCTTCCGCTCAATCAGTACCGGAACTACCAGGCGCTGATGAACCTGGTGCCGGGCGCCACGCCGACGGCGCTGCAGAACGCGCAGACCGACACGCCTGGCCGCTCGCTGACGACCAACGTCAACGGCACCAACCGCAACAACAACGTCACGCGTATCGACGGCGCGGCCTCGATCAACGTGTGGCTGCCGCACCACGCCGGCTACGTCGCCCCGGCCGAGACGATCGAGACGGTCAACATCTCGACCAACTCGTTCGACGCGTCGCAGGGCATGACGGGCGGCGCAGCGATCTCGGTGGCCACCAAGTCGGGCACCAACGAGATCCGCGGCTCGGCGTTCTACTTCCGTAACCAGGATGAACTGAACGCCCGCCAGCAGTTCTTCTCGGCGGCCGACAACCCGGATGGCAGCCTGACGGTCGCCGGCGGCACCATCGGCGGCCCGATCCGCAAGAACCGCCTGTTCTACTTCGGCGGCTTCGAGCGCAACGCGGAGCGCCGGAGCTCGATCTCGATCTACACGGTCCCGACGGCCAAGATGCGGCAGGGTGACTTCAGCGAAGTGCTGGCCTTCAACCCGGCGTTCACGCTGTACGACCCGGCCACGGGCAACGCGGCGGGCGAGAACCGCGCGACGTTTGCCGGCGCGCAGGTGCCGGCCAATCGCATCAGCCCGATCGCCCAGGCGGTCCAGAACCAGTACCCGATGCCCAACGTGCCGGGCACCAACAACGGCACGCAGAACAACTACGAGATCGCCCGCTTCCCCCAGGCCGATCGCGACAACTACGACCTCAAGCTGAACTGGAACCGCACGTCGGCCAACCAGATCTGGGGCAAGTTCTCGATGATGGACGCCTCGGTGCTCGACCTGTTCTACCTGCCCTTCGAGCAGCCCGGCGGTGGCGATACCAATGTCAAGGTGTACTCGGTCGGCCAGACCTACACCCTGACCCCGACGCTCATCTGGGACGCCACCTTCGGCGCCAACACGATGACGCACCAGTCGCAGGGCCCCGACTACGGCACCAACTACGGGCTCGAGCTGTTCGGGATCCCCGGCACCAACGGCGCCGGCACCACCGGGCCCGGATCGGCCGATGCCGCACGGTACTCGGGCATGCCAGCCTTCGGCACGGGGATGTCCACCCTCGGTAACGACGGCACCTGGACCCCGGTGTGGCGTGACGAGGCCAGCTACACGTTCTCGACCAACCTCACGAAGGTCGCGGGCCGCCACGAAGTTCGCGCCGGCTTCGACTTCGTGCGCCTCCAGCTCGATCACTGGCAGCCGGAAATCGGCAACCCGCGCGGCACGTTTTCGTCCGGCAGCGGGCTGACGGGTACGCCGGGCTACGCCGGCACCGCCTGGAACAGCTACGCCGCGTTCCTGCTCGGCCAGGTGAGCAGCTTCGGCAAGAGCGTCCAGTTCGAGGAGATGTCGGGCCGCGAGAACCAGTTCGGCTTCTACATCAACGATCGCTGGCAGGTGAACGACAAGCTGACGCTGAACTACGGCGTCCGCTACGAGTACTACCCGCTCATGAGCCGTGCCGAGCGCGGGCTGGAGCAGCTCGACCTCGACACGTTCGACGTGCGCCTCGGCGGCGTCGGCGGCAACAGCGACGACCTGGGCATCAAGGTGTCCAAGGGCCTGTTCGCGCCGCGCGTCGGCCTGGCCTACCGCGTGAACGACGACACGGTCGTCCGCGCCGGCTACGGTCGCACCTTCAACCCGCTGCCGTGGTCGCGTCCGCTGCGCGGCTTCTACCCGCTGACCATCGCGTACAGCGGCGCGGGCGTGAACGGCTTCACGCCCTACGGGACGCTGGCGCAGGGCCTCCCCGGCGCGCCCAATCCCGATCTGTCGTCGGGCGTGACGCCGCTGCCCCGCGGCGTGGACATGCGCTGGGCCGACCCGAACAACGTCGAGCGCGGCACCATCGACTCGTGGAACGCGTTCGTCGAGCGCCGCCTGCCCCTCGACGTCGCCCTCTCGGTGGGCTACGTGGCAACGGCGACCAACGACGGCTACGCCGACTGGAACGTGAACTACGCCGAAAGCGGCGGCAACGCCAACCGGCAGTACTTCGCCCAGGCCGGCAACGCCGCCCTCAACCTGTGGGGCGCGCGGACGAAGGCCCGCTACCACTCGCTGCAGATGGCCCTCAATCGGCCGTTCAAGAACGGGCTGCTCCTCAAGGGCGCCTACACCTACTCGAAGGCTCTCAACATGGCGGACGATGACGGGTGGGTGGGCCTGAGCTGGAACCAGCCGTCGCAGATGCACCGCAACTACGCGCGCGCGGGCTACGACCGTCCGCACATGCTCCAGCTCGGATTCGTGTACGAGCTGCCGTGGGCGCGTGAGAGCGAGGGCGTCGTAGCCCAGCTCATCAAGAACTGGCAGGTCAACGGCATCTACTCGTTCGTCTCCGGCACGCCGTTCACGGTCGGCGGCGACAACGGCCTGCTCCAGCAGGTCGCCGGGACGCAGACGGCCAACGTCACGGGCGAGCTGAAGGGCGGCTTCGGGGAAGCCGGACCCAACGAGCCGTGGTACGACCCGACCCAGTTCAGCCAGCCGGGCAACGCCTGGGGCAACTCGGGCCGCAACGCCTTCCGTGGACCGGCCAACTGGAACCTCGATTTCTCGGTGTTCCGGGCGTTCCCGATCGGCCGCTACCGCCTCGAGTTCCGTGCAGAGTCGACCAACGTGTTCAACCACACGCAGTGGGCCAACCCGGTCACCGGCCTGACGGACCCGAACTTCATGCGCATCCGCAGCCTCGCGCGCGACCCGCGTCGCGTGCAGCTCGGCGTGCGTTTTGCCTTCTAGGCCGGCCAGGCGTCCGTAGCCGCCGGGCCCTGCCCGGCGCGCTGCGCGGCGGGCGAGGCCCGACGCCTACGTAGCGTCCCTCCTCGGTTCATCCGAGGCCCAGGCCACGTGAGCCCGGACTGCCACCCCGGCAGTCCGGGCGCTTTTCGTGCCAGCCTCCCGCCATATTCGCCCCTCGATGAGGCGAAATGCGCCAACTCTGCGACTCCTCCAAAAAC
>JAEYZV010000616.1 GCA_023427865.1 Acidobacteriota bacterium | reverse complement strand
ATTCCCCGCCGGTCGATGCGCACGGCAGGTCGTGCGGGCTCGCGCAGGTTCGAAGGGGACGGTACTGGTGCATTCATGGCGCACTCAATCCGCCAGGCGGAGGGAGAGAAACTCCCTGTAACACCTGTGACAATCGTGTGACGCGACGATAGCGCAGAGCCGGTTCGAAGTCCAGCAGGGAACGGACGTCGACGCCCGCAACCGGCGGGTCGGCCTGTCGCGGGCGGGAACGGAAGGATTAGGGGGAAACCAGGGTCAGTGCGCCGAACCCTGGAGCAGGCGCACGGCGTGCACGACCGCTCGCGCGGCATGACTCTCGTCGAGCGACGGAGCGGTGTCGAGTGCTGCGGCTCCCTGTTCGGCGAACACGAGCGTCATCGGGCGCCGCCCCAACAGCAGCAGGTCCGGCGCAACCGTCAGCTGGAACAGCAACGGTCGCGCCACGGTGCGACCGCGATACAGCAGCGCATACGCTGCAAGCCCGGAGCGGCCTTCCGCCGGCGGCAGGACGTGCACGTCGATCGCGCCGTCGTCGGCCGGCACCGTCACGAGCTCCGACGGGCGGTAGTCGGCTTCGCTCACCGCGAGTTCCGGATGGTGGTACAGCCGCTTCATGTCGTACGACCGTACAAGAAGCACCCGCACCGACGGCTCGCCGATGGCGGAGTACTCCCGCTCCACCCAATCGTCGCTGTCGAACTCCCGTTTGATGGTCGCGGCGCGCCGATTGGTCGGAACCGACGTCCGGCCGTCGAGCGTCTCGGGGAGGACGTCACGCAAGGGCGGCTGCTCGGTGACCTCGGTGCGCACGTAGGACGTGAGCACCGTCGGCACGAGCGCGAGCGCCAGCAACACGAGCGTGGCGGTGGTGTAGCGGGGCGAGAGAACGCTCATTGCGCGGAGGCCGGCCCGGCGTGGTCCGAGGCACGCGGCGGTGGCGGCGGCGAGCCGATCCAGAAGATCAGCGGCAGGGCCAGCACGAACGTCAGGATGCCGGAGAGCTCGTGCGCCGACGTGTCGAGGATGCCCTCGCCATACCAGCGCACCAGCATCACGAGCAGGGCGACGCGCAGAATGTTGGCGCCGATGGCAATGGGTGCAGCGGCCAGCAACACGGCCGCGCGCCTCCACGGCACCGGACAGAAGTACGCCGTGAGACACGCCACGGTGAGGGCGGCATACAACGTGGAGAACCCGCTGCACGCATCGGCGACGAACAGACGCGACTCGCCGCTTTGCAGCGTCAGGTTCTCGAGGAAGAACGGCACGCCCATGACCGCCAGGAACTCCGAAACCCCCGCCGCGGTGAGGTGACGCAGCGCGAGGTGCAGCCGCTCGGTGACGCCCAGCGGAATGGGCAGCATGAACGCGAGGAACAGCAGGGGGAACAGGATGGCGCGGGTGCGGCCGGGCCCCAGGAAGAGCAACGACAGCCCTGGCAGCGCAACGACGATGGATGCTGCCGAGAGCAGCTGCGTGTGCATCGCGACGTCGAAGACGTGCATCAGGAGCGCCGGGACGAGCCAGGCGAACCCCCACACGCTGCCAGGCTCGGCCGGGCCCTCGTACCGCGAGAGCTCATCGCGCACGAAGTAGGCCACCACGATCGGGATCAGCATCCCGTGCGCGTTGTGCCACACGCTCATCGTCCACCGATCCCACAGCCAGGCGACCGTGGGGGCGTAGAGGACGACGAGTGCGGCGAGCACCAGCCAGAGGCGCAGGTCGCCCAGGCCCCGGGCCGGCTTGACGGCAGGCACCGACAGCGTGCTCATCTCACACGCCTTGTGCAGGCAGCGCGTTCAGGGCCTTGCGCGCGTCCTCGCTGGCGGCAAACGGCCGGGCGACGGCCTTCTGCAGGGCCGTGCGCGCCTTCGCCACGTCGCCGTTGGCGGCATACGCCGCGCCCAGGTGGTACTGGTACTCGGGGTTGTCGGGGTCCTTCTCCACGGCGTCTTCGAGCTCGCGGATGGCGAGATCGTACTGCTGCTTCTTGTAGTAGACCCACCCCAGCGTGTCGGCGACGGCTGGCTGGCTCGGCAGGTTGCGGCGCGCGGTCTGCGCGAGCTGCAGGGCCACATCGAGGTTGCCGCCGCGTTCGGCATACAGCCACGCGAGGTTGTTGGCCGCCACGGGCGCCTGCCGATCGAGCTGAATCACCCGCTCGTAGCGCTGCTGCGCCTCGTCCAGGCGGTTCATGCTCTGCAGCAGCATGGCAATCACGGTGTGCGGCCCCACCGCATTCGGCTGTTGTTTGCTCAGCGCCTCGTACTCTTTCAACGCCTGCTCGACCTTGTTCTGCATCAGGTAGACCTGACCGAGCAGCCCGTAGGCTTCGAGGTTCGAGCTGTCGCGGGCGAGCATGGCGCGCAGTGTGGATTCGGCCTTTGCGAAATCGCGCTGCGCGACGTACACCTTCGCCGCGATCTGCTGGTACCCGAGGTCGCCGGGCGCCTTGGCCACGAGCGCTTCGACGCGGGCACGCGCCGCATCGCCCTTGCCCTCCGCGATGTCGAGCAGCGTCAGCCCCTGCAGGGCCTGGTACTGCCCCGGCTGCAGTTCGAGCGCGCGCTCGAACGCGGCACGCGCGCCCGTGTTGTTCCGCTGCATCACGTTCAGCGCGCCGAGCTGGCTCCACACGATGCCGGCATCCGGGTACTGCTTCTGGAGCGTACCGAGGGTAGATGCGGCGGCGCTGACGTCGCCACTGGCCATCTGGGCCCGGGCGAGCACGAGCCGTGCGGCCGGGTTCTGCGGGGCGTTGCGAAGCGCATCCTCGGCGACGGGCAGCGCGGCCGCCGCGTTGCGCTGCCGCAGCAACGTGCTGGCCAGCTGCACGCGGGCGTCCACGGCACGAGGATTCAGGCGGATCACCTCGCGCAGGCTCTTCACGCCCTCGTCGTACTGGCTGAGCGACAGCTCCACCAACGCCCGCTCGTACAGTGCGGGCGCGTTCTCGGGCGCGGCGTTCACTGCCGCCTGCGCGCTCGACAACGCCTCCCGGGGCTTGCCCTCGAGGCGCAGGAGTCGCGACTTGGTGAGCAGCGCCTGCACGTCCTTCCCGTTCTTCTTCAGGACTTCCTCGAGCAGGCGGTGGGCTTCGGTCGCGTTCTTCTCCGCGTAGGCGAGGGCCGCAAGTCGAACGCGCGCCGGGCTGAAGCCCGCTCGCTCCTCGCCGGCCTTCGTGAGCACCTCACGCGCGAGATCCCGCTGCCCCGTGCGGATGTAGAAGTCGCCGAGCGCCACCCGTGCGCCGGTGTCCGCCGGGTCGGCCGCCAAAGCCTTCAGGTACGGTTCGGCGGCGCGCGGGTCGCTGCCCGACGAGTGAAACGCCGCAAGCGCCCGGTTGGCGAGCTTGTTCTCGGGTTCGAGCTTCAGCGCCTCCTCGAGGGCGCCCTGCGCCTCGTCGCGGCGGTTGGCGGCCCAGAGGAACTGGGCGAGCGCCAGGCGCGCGCCAACGGCCTTCGGGTCCACCTCGATCGCCTGCCGGAACGTCTTCTCCGCCTCGTCAGCCTGGCCCTTGGCCAGTTGCACGGCGCCGAGCGCGGTGTACGCACGGGCATCGCCCGGCGCCATCGCGACGGCTTCCTCCATGTCGGCGAGCGCCCCGTCGACGTCCTTCAAGCCGGCTGTCGCGTTGCCGAGCAGGATCTGCGCCTCGACATTCTTGGGGTCGGCCTGCAGCGCCTTCTCGGCACGGCTCTTCGCATCCTGGAAGCGACCCGCCAGCAACAGGAGGCTGCCGGCCTTGAGTTGCGCCTCCGCACTCCCGGGCAGCAGGTCCGACGCGCGGATGAACTCCTGGCCGGCGCGCCTGGTGTCGCCGGTCTTCAGGTAGGCCTCGGCAAGCTTCAGCCGGGCCTCGCCGAATTTCGGATCGGCCTTGAGGGCGTTGCGGTATTCGACGACGGCGTCGCCGAACTTGCCCTGCTCGTACAACGCATTGCCGCTCGCGAAGTACGCCTGCTTCTCCTTCTCGGGGTCCTTCGAACAGCCGACGAGCCCCGCGGTCAGCAGCAGGCCCACGACACCCACGACCAGACACTTCTTCACCTGCATCTGCACCACCAGCGCCACTCCTCGGATCAGTGACTGGGAACGTCCACTATAGCGTGGCTGCGCGACGACTCGAGCCAGTGCCGTGGACCGAGGCCGTGCCGCCAGCTGTTGTCGAGCAGGGCCCCCCACTCGTATACGACATATCGGCGGTCGTAGCGCCGGCTCCACCATGGCCACGCCAGGCCTCCTTCAACCCGCGCCGGAGACACGCCGACGTCGACTCCCGGAGCCGCAGCGGGCGCGAGCA
>JAEYZV010000608.1 GCA_023427865.1 Acidobacteriota bacterium | reverse complement strand
GCAAAGACGCGGCCGCCGTGCCGCTTGACGGTGGACCGCACGATGTAGAGGCCGAGCCCGGTGCCCTTCACCTTCGAGCCGCGCCACTGGAAGCGATGGAAGCGGCGGAAGATGCGCGTCAGCTGCGTCTGCGGGATGCCGACGCCATGATCGACGACGCGGACCCGGACGAGGTCGGGGGTCGGCGTGTCGACGTCGACGGCGACCTGGACGCTGTCGCGCGAGTACTAGACGGCGTTGTCGAGCAGGTTCGAGAGGACGCTCCGTAGCGCCTCGGCGTCGCCGGTGACCCACGCACCGCCCTGGCTCGACACCTGGGTCCGCATCGCCTCGGGCCCGAGGTGATGGCGCAGACGGGCCACCTCAGCCGCCTCGAGCGCCAATTGCGCGACGTCGACCGGCGCACGCTGCTGCAGGCCGACGCGCTGACCGGCCATGCCGGCCTTGAGCACCTGCTCGACCGTCTGCTGCAGGCGATCGGCGTCGGCCAGCATGATGCGATAGAAGTCGCGTCGCTGGTCGTCGCTGACCTCGCGCGCCTGCAGCGTCTCGAGGTAAAGGCGGATCGAGGCGATCGGCGTCTTCAGTTCGTGCGTCACGGCGTTGATGAACGCGTCGTGCTGGTCGTTGCGGTGCAGCTCACGCACGAGGAAGACGGTGTAGACGATGATGCCGGCGATGATCAGCGAGAACGCGAGCACGCCGAAGACCAGCGGCAGGACTTCGCGGCCGTTGACGTAGATCCAGCCGATGTTGAGCGTGACCGCCGCTGCGACGAGGACGACGCAGAGCGTCACGAAGACGACGGTCGCCGCGTTGCGCCGGGTCACGTCGTCATCTTAATCGGGGTACCGGGTACCGGGTACTGGGTACGGGGTACGAAAGCCGAAGGCCCGCCTTGCAGCGGGCCTCCCGGATTCCATCGTAGCCGTCGGACATGTCCCACGGAACCGCCCGACGACTTGTCCGCCGTAGCCATGGCGAAGGCGGAAGTCGGGCGGCGACGAATTCAAGCCTGCGCGCAGACGCGCTCAGTCGAGCGCCGGTTCGGCCTGCGTGATGTCGACCGCGTCATCAGTCTGCTGCGGCATGCGGTGGACGTGCTCGATGCGCGCGGTCTTGACGTCCCATACGAGGCCGAGCGCGCGCAGGATGCTGATGTTGATGTAGTTGATGTCGAGCTCGTACCAGGCGAGGCCGTGGCGTGCCGACACCGGGTGCGCGTGGTGGTTGTTGTGCCAGCCCTCGCCGAACGTGAGCAGCGCCACCCACCAGCTGTTGCGCGAGTCGTCCTTGGTCTTGAACCGGCGCGACCCCCAGAGGTGCGTTGCCGAGTTCACCAGCCACGTCGCGTGCAGGCCGTACGTCGTACGGAAGAACACCGCCCACAGCACGTACGGGATGCCGCCGAACGCGAAGAAGGCGAGGCCGACGATCACCTGCGGCACCCAGTGCCACTTGGTGAGCCACACGTGGACGGGATCCTTGCTCAAGTCGGGCACGTAGCGGCGCAGCACGTCGGTGTCGTGGTGCATCGCCTTGCCCATGAAGATCCAGCCCATGTGCGCCCAGAACGTGCCCTCGCGCGGCGTGTGCGGGTCGCCCTCGTGGTCGGAGTGCTGGTGATGGATGCGGTGCGTGGCCACCCAGAAAATCGGACCGCCCTCGAGCGCCAGCGTCCCGCAGACGGTGAGGAAGTACTCCATCCACTTGGAGGTCTTGTAGCCGCGGTGCGTCAGCAGGCGGTGGTACGCCATGCCGATGCCGAGGCTGCCGGCCACGAACCACATGATCGTTGCCGCCAGGATGGCGCCGAGGTCGATATAGAAGAATGCCGCCACGGCGCCGATGTGGAACGCGGTCATGGCGATGACCGTGATCCAGTTGATGCCATGGCCCTGCGCGGCCTTGCGGCCATAGAGGGAAGTGATCTTGACGGGTGCGCTCATTGCCCTTGCACGATGCCACGGGCGGCGCACCGGCGTTTGTAATAGTTCTGTAAACACGCAAGTTTCGGCTGTCCTGGCCGGCGTACATGCACCAGGGCGGCTGCGCGTCGGGCGAGGCCCGACGCCTACGCACGGTTCATCCGAGAGCGTGCAGAGCGCGGTCTGCGGCGAGCACGCCCCGATATTGCGCTTCCTCGAACAACGGCAGCGCGCTCAGGTCCGAGTGCGCGTAGAAGAGCCGGTCGTGGCCGTCCTGCATCGCACGCCAGTGCCGATCCGACAGCAGCCCCGGCGTCGGCCGCACCATGGCGTGGCCGTGCCGCATGACGTACACCCGCGACACGCACGCGCGGATGTCGGGATGCGCCCGCGCCAGGTCGTCGAGCACGCGGTCGCGCAGCGTCGCCCACTCCTGAGCCAGCAGCCATCGTCGCGCCTCGGCGGGCGGCTGATGCGCGAGCGCCCAGTAGTACGTCCACACGGTGCGGGGCACGTGCCGCCGCAGGTGCTGGTGCGTGGCCACGACGTAGCCGAGTGACGGCGAGTCGTGGATGACGTTGTCCCCCGCCACCGGGAAACCGCGCTCCAGGGGCCACCGGTCGAGCGTGAGGTTCGCCACGAGCCAGGGCGACGAGGTGAGCCGCACCGGCGGCGCGCCTTCGACGATGCGCGTCGCGACGAGCAGCGGCGCGGCGACGATCGCCACATCGGCCGTCCATGCCGTCTCCGGCGTCAGCACGCGCCAGCGTCGCCCCTGCCGCTCGACGCGGTAGGTCAGCTGCCCGGTCTCCACCCGCGCGCCGATGCGTTGCAGCAGTCGCCGCACGACCCAGCCGTTGCCCTCGGGCCATGTGAGCGGGCCGGTGTCGTCGGCCTCGCGCGCCGCGAAGTAGAGGAGTCCCGCCCAGGCCGACACATCGCCGGGCACGGCGCCGTAGTCGTCGCGGCACGCGTAGTCCACCATCCACCGCAGGTACGGCGAGTCGAGCCGCTCGCGATCCAGCCAGGCGGCCATCGAGATGGCATCCTCCGCCGGCGGCCTCGCCGGGTCGGTCGCGACCGCCATCGGGATCGTGAAGCGTCCGCTCGCGCGCAGACGCTCGACGGTGTCGGCAAAGCGGGTGAACTGATCCCGATCGCGCCGGGTGGGGCCGACCGCCGGCTCGAGCCCTTCCTGCCAGCGTCCGTGGATGAAGAGCCGCTCGTCCGGTGCATGGACCAGGTGGCGTTCGTCCCACTCGCGGCCGTCGAAGATGCCGAGATCGGTGAACAACTCGCGGACCAGCCCTGCCGCCTTCCCGGGAATCGGCACGTAGTGCGCGCCCCACGGGTATGCCGACACCTCGTTCTCGCCGTAGCGCGCGTTGCCGCCGGCCTCGCGCTCCATCTCGAGCACGACGAAGTCCCCGAAGCCGCGCTTCACCAGGCGCCACGCCGCCGACAGCCCGGCGATGCCGCCGCCGACGATCACGACCGTCGCCTTCCTGGTCGCACGTGGCGTGGCGAAGGGCACGCGATCCCGAATACGGTGACCGGCGACGTGCGACTCGTTCACGAAACCGCCGGCGATCACGCGGCCGGACTTCTGCGTCAGGCCGACCAGCGCCGCGGAAAGAAAACCACGTCGCGTCATCGGTCGATCGGCCCCGCTCGGAGAGCGGGCCCTACCTTTCAGATCCCGATCTGCCAATCGCCAATCCTCAACGTGACCCCCCAATGATCCGCGACCCCGCCCGCGGCCCCGACAGGCCAAGCGCCCGAGCGTCGCGACCTTCCCGGCTCCTGCTTGCCGATCCCCGTTCCCGATCCCCGATCGCCCCGCCCCGGCCCTGACCCGCGACTCCCCGGTCCCCGGCTCCCCGATCCCGCTACCCGCTACCCGCTACCCGC
>JAEYZV010000587.1 GCA_023427865.1 Acidobacteriota bacterium | reverse complement strand
CGGTGAGGTCCGCGTCAGCGCTGCCCCCGGCGGCGACGGTGACGGGCACGCGCGCGGTTGCGCGCGGGCCGACGCTGAGCCGGAGCTCGCCGGTGAACGGCCTGTCCTCGCGGTTGCGGACCGTCGCGGTGACCCGGACCGCGCGGTTGGCGACATCGGGCCGCACGTACAGCTGTTCGACGGCGACAGGATCGGCGGCGCGCAGTTCCACGCTGCCGTACACGCCACCCCAGTTGCCGATGTAGTTCAGCATGCCGGTCGGCTGGTCGCCCTTCTGTTCGCGAGGTCCTTCGAGCGGGACGCCGCCCGGGTTCGCGATACGCAGGGCCACGACATTCGTCGTCCCCGGGCGGATCGCTGCCGTCACGTCGAACGAGAACGGCGCGCTGAAGCCGCGGTGGCTGCCGACCTGCCGGCCGTTGACGAACACCGTCGTCTCGCGGTGCGCACCTCCGATGCGCAGCGAGACGACCTTGCCGCGCCAGTCAGCCGGCACGTCGATGTTGCGCCGATACCACGCCACGCCGGCATAGTCGTGCCGCAGGGTGCCCATGGGCTCGCCTACGCCCTGCGCCTGCCAGGCGCCTGGCACCCTGATGTCGCGCGTGAATGCCACCGACTCGCCAGCCCAGCCCTCCTGCTCACCGACGGCGTGCGGGTCCTGCCGGAAGGCCCATGTGCCGTCCAGCGGCAGGGACGCCCGCTGCGCCCAGGCGGCAACGGGGATCACGAGGAACGCAAGCAAGGCTGCGGCAACCAAACGCATCGGATGGACGAGCTCCCTGATGAAGTAGAGACGGATGGCTCCTTGTACCGCGACCTGTGCGTCGATGGCCCGCGCGTCGCACCGATGTCGTGCCGTCGATCCCATTAGCTGGAATCTACAGCGCGAGGCGGGCC
Organism: Acidobacteriota bacterium; assembly: GCA_023427865.1. Taxonomy (GTDB): domain Bacteria; phylum Acidobacteriota; class Vicinamibacteria; order Vicinamibacterales; family Vicinamibacteraceae; genus Luteitalea. The sequence goes on along the minus strand of JAEYZV010000587.1, from coordinate 4,530 downwards.
AGGCGGTGCTACCGCCAACCCGCGGCGATGCATACGATGCCCGGCACATGAGAACACGGGCTTTTCTCGGAACGCTGCTCGGAACGGTCGCTCTCGCATGCGCCGCCGTCGAGGCACGCGCGGAGGACCGCTCGCTCGCGGTGCGGGTCTCCTGGGGCCATCGAGCCCCCTCACAGGAGACGCGGCTCGTGTCGGCGGACGGCGGCGGCGGCCTGACCGTCCGCTCGGCTGCCGGCCGCCAGCTGGAGCGCGGCGAGGCCGTCGCCGGGCACGCCGTCCGGACGACGGCGGGCCGCGGAGACGTCGATGGTTTCGACCTGACGGTCGCGTACCCGGAGTTCACGTCGGGCGCCGCACAGCGCGTCCACATCCTGTGGACCGATCTGGTGGCCGCGAGCGACGCCGACACGGCGCGGCGCCTGCTGCGCGACCCGGCGTTCCAGACGCCGGCGCCGACGCTCACCATCCGCCTGGACGAGGAGGGCACGCGCGGGTTCACCGTCACCGTGCCGCAGCTGCTCACCTCGAAGGCGCTCTGGATTCCGGCGCTGGACGTCTACGTCAGCGCCGGCGAGACGCCCGTGGCGTTCGAGGATCACCTGGAGAGCCTGGCGGCGCATGCCGGCGAGCGGATGCTCGATCAACTGAAAGCAGAGCCCGAAGCCACGCTGGCCCAGTACACGGAACGCTGGGAGGACATGGGGCATCCCTCCTACACGAATCCACAGCCGCGCGGTCCAGGGCACATCGTGGGGCTCACCTGGGACAGCGCCATCCACAAGTTCGGGATCGACCGGGGCGCCGGCGTGTGGAGCGACGAGGGCAATCCGGACAGGGTTCGCTTCTGGTTCGCCATCGGCGACATGGGCAAGGGCATCGTCTCGACGTGGAAGTCGCAGCGGCTGGACAACGGCCTGCCGGTGATGACGACGGCCTTCGAAGAAGACGGTGTCCGATACGAGGTAGAGCAGTTCGCGTACCCGCTGCACGGGCCGCCGACCGAGCGGCGAGGCGACATGCCGATGGTGCTGCTGCAGCAGATGACGCTCACCGAACTGCGCGGCGAGGCGCGGGAGCTTCCCGTGTCCATGACGCACCGGCGGCAGCAGCCGCCGTACTTCGACGGCACCATCGTCGCGGAGCGGCGCGGGGAGACGACGTTGTTCCGCGAGCGCGGGCGCGGCAACGTGCTGCTCGGCATCGCGGGCGCCGGCGACGAGACGCTGTGGAGCGGCACGGTCGACTACCAGGGCCAGAACCCGCAGAAGCGGATCGACGCCACGGTGTTCGTCAAGCTGCCCGCCAACGGCACACAGCGGTTCGTCGTCAAGCTGCCGTCGCCGGTCGTCGGGCCCGAAGACGAGGGGACCTTCACGTCGCTCGACTACGCGAAGGCGCGCGCGGCCACGGTGACGTTCTGGAGCGACTACCTCGCGCGTGGCGCACAGTTCCGCGTGCCCGAGCCGCGCGTCAACGAACTGGTGCGCGCCAGCCTGTGGCATGCGCTGCGGCTGCCGCGGCGCCATGGTGGCAGCGGCGACGTGCGCATCGACCTGCCGTACTCGAATTTCGCCTACAGCCAGGTGGGCACGCCATGGCCGGTGAATCAGGCGGTGTACGTCGATTACATGCTGTACGACCTGCGCGGCTACCACGCCATCGCGGAGGAGGAACTGCGGGCGCAGTACCGTAACAACCAGGAACAGAACGGCCACGTCAGCGGCTACGCCAACTGGCACGTCTACACGCCGGCGATGCTGTACGCGGTGGCGCAGCACTTCCTGCTGTCGCAGGATCGGCAGGCCTTCGAGGGCCTGCTGCCGCAGTCGATCGCGGCCATGGAGTGGTGCCTCGCGCAACTCGCGCAGAGTGCGCGTGCCGACGGGCCTGCCCGGGGCTCGTGAGCGGGCCGCTCAACGACCTGACGGGGCAGGGTCTCTGGGCCTTCAACCAGGCGTACTTCTACGCGGGACTCGATCTGTTCGGCCGTGCGCTCGAGCGGTACGGACATCCGCGTGCCGCGGCGGCACGCGAGGCGGCGCGTACGCTCCATGCGGCGATCGACCGCGGCTTCGGCATCGCGAGCACGCGGTCGCCGCTCGTGCAGTTGCGCGACGGCACGTGGATGCCGTATGTCCCGGCCGAGGCACTCGCATCAGGTCGTCTTCTCCACGAGTGGTACGCGACAGACGTGGACACCGGCGCGGTTCACCTGCTCCGGCTGAAGGCGCTCAGGGCAGACGGCGTGCTCGGCGACGCGCTGCTGCACGATCACGAGGACAACCTGTTCTACAAGGGCTGGGGCATCGCCAACGAGCCGGTCTACAACCAGCACGCGACGGCTTACCTGCTGCGCGATCAACCCGAGGCCGTCGTCCGGACGTTCTACAGCTACATCGCCAGCGGCTTCAGCCACACGGTACTCGAGCCGGTCGAGCACCGGTGGACGCACGGCCAGTACTTCGGCCCGCCGAGCACCGACGGCGCCTGGTTCGAGCTGTTCAGGAACATGCTCGTTCGCGAGCGCGACGACGACGCGCTGGTGATTGCGCAGGCGACACCGCGCGCGTGGCTCGCCGACGGCAAGACGATCGAGATCGAGAACGCACCGACGTGGTTCGGGCGGCTGAGCGCGACGATCGAGAGCCGCGCCGCATCGGGCGAGATCCGCGCCGACGTGCAGATGCCGTCGGCCTCGAGGCCATCGGCGCTGGTCGTGAGGTTCCGCCATCCGGATGGCGCACGCATCCGTGCGGTCACGGTCAACGGCAGCGAGTGGCGCGACGTCCAGCCCGACGGTGAGTCGGTGCGCATCCCGTCGCCGGAAGCGGGTCGCTACGAGATCGTCGCTCGCTACTGACGAGCACGACGTCATTTCTCAGAACGGATCCAATAGGCGGGACGCTGCAGCCGATTTCGCGCTGACCCGGATTGATCGCGCGTCGATCGGGTTCGAGAATGCGCCCACCACTCGCGTCACGCACGAGTTCCTCAGGAGGTCACATGTCTTTGCTCAGGGATCTGATGGTCCGATCCGTCCTCGTGCTGGTGCTTGGCGCGCCGCTGATGGGCCAGGTCGGCACGCAGGGGTCGATCCTCGGTACGGTGGTCGACTCGTCGGGGGCCAGCCTTCCGGGGGCGACGGTGGTCGCGACCAATCTCGACACCGGCATCACCCAGGAGGCGGTGGCTGACGCCGCAGGAAACTTCGAGATCCTCGCGTTGCCAATCGGGCCGTACTCCGTGACGGTGTCGATGCCCGGGTTCAAGACCTGGAAGGTCGAACGCTTCGTGTTGACGGTGGGTCAGCGCGGCCGCATCTCGCCCGAGCTGGAAGTCGGCAATCTGTCGGAGGAAGTGACGGTCGTGGCGGGCCCGCCGCTGCTGCAGACCGAACGCAGCTCGGTGCAGACGGTGATCGAGATGAAACAGATCCGGGAGCTGCCGCTCAGCACCCGCAACCCGGTGGTGCTCGTGAATCTGGTGCCGGGCATGCGCTTCACGGGCAGCGGCGGTCCCGAGCGTGGTTCCACCGTGCAGGGCTTCGGCATGCGCAGCAACCAGACCGAGTTCCAGCTGGATGGCCTGAACGCCAACGCCGGCATGGACGAGGGCGGCATGACGATACCCAACGTGGACACGATTGCCGAGTTCAGCGTCGAGACCTCGAGCTTCAGCGCCGAGAACGGGCGCAACCCCCTGCAGGTCGTGATGGCCACCAAGGCCGGTACCAACAGCTTCAGCGGCACCGCGTGGGAGTTCGTGCAGAACGACGCGTTCAACGCGCGCAACGCCTTTGCCGCCAACCGTCCGCCCAAGCTCGAACGCCACCAGTTCGGCGCGACGCTCGGCGGGCCGATCGTCCGCAACCGGACGTTCTTCTTCGGCAGCTTCGAGGGCACGCCGATCCGCCAGGAGCAGATCTTCAACTCCGTCGTCGTGCAGCCGGCGATGCTGCAGGGCGATTTCTCCGGCCTCGGCAAGGCCATCATCGACCCGCTGACCGGACAGCCGTTCCCCGGCAACGTCATCCCGGCCGATCGCATCTCGGCGGCGTCGAAGTCGTTCTTCCCATACGTGCTGCAGCCGAACTCGCCCGACGGCCGCTTCCGCGCGGTGGCGCCGGTCGAGGACGACACGTATCAGTACACGGCGCGCGTCGATCACCAGCTGACGCGCACCCAGCGCATCTACGGTCGCTGGGTGATGAACGCCAACGACAACTCGTCGCCGGGCTACACGCCGGACATCAGGTCCACGGCCGAGACGCGCCAGCACAACATCGGGTTCAACTACACCAACTCGCTGACGTCCAACCTGCTGCTCACGGCGACGGCGGGTTACCTGAAGTCGGACAACCGCTTCACCTCGCCGGTGGTCGGCATCGAGAATCTGGTCGCGCAGGCGGGCATCCAGGGGATCGGCACCGCCGGTCGTGAGGACTTCGTCGGGCTGCCGAACGTGGGCATCACCGGCTACACCGGCTTCAATGCCCCGTGGGGCGTGCCCGGTCGCCTGTGGAGCGACGTG
>JAEYZV010000555.1 GCA_023427865.1 Acidobacteriota bacterium | reverse complement strand
TGCCTGGCCCGCCGTAGCCGTCAGGCGAAGGCGGGCCCTCGGCGTCGCGCGGCGCCGTCGCCACCGACCACATCCAGGAGCCATCGGGCCACGCGCCGGGTGGCTCCTGATTTATTGTTGCGGGTAGTCCGGGCGCGTATCTGCCCCGGCACGACACATGGATGCCACCGAACCCACCGTCGCTTCGGGCAGGGCGGCGCCGATGCCGGCCGTCCCGCCGCGCGATCCGGCCGACGCCGTGACCGTCTTCGTTCACGAGGGCAATCGGACTCGTCGTGCCGAGGCCATCGATCCGGCCTGGCTCGCGCCCGACTCCGGCGTGATCGTGTGGGCCGATCTCGGGCACGCCGACGCCGCCGCCACGCGTCGGCTGCTCACCGGCGTGTTCCATTTCCACGAACTGTCGGTGGAAGATGCCGTCGGCGAGTCCCATCACCCGAAAGTCGAGCCGTACGAGGGCTACCTCTACCTGATCCTGCACGGCATCGACTTCAACGCGACGCTGCAGGGCGGCTTCTCGACCCACGACGTGGACTTCTTCATCGGGTCCAGCTACCTCGTGACGGTGCACGACGGCACGTCTCGCTCGGTCGCGGCGGTGCAGGACATCTGCCAGCGCAACGGCTTCGTCCTCGGCTCCGGGCCCTTGCCGCTCGTCCACCGCATCGTCGACACGATGGTGGACAACTACCGGCCAGAGGTGGACAAGCTGGAAGAGCGGCTCGACGGGCTGGAGGAGGCGGTCTTCAGTGCCAACAACGAATCGATCGTCCGGCAGATCCTCGCGCTCAAGCGCGACGTCGGATCGCTGCGCCGCGTGGTCTTGCCGCAGCGTGATGTGATCGCCAGGCTGGCGCGGCGGGAGTTCCCGGTGGTCGACGAAGCGCTCAGCTACAAGTTTCGCGACGTCCACGATCACCTCGTCCGGCTCGCCGACGAGGCCAACACCTTTCACGACCGTGTCACCGGCGTGCTCGACGCGCACCTCTCGTTCGTGTCCAACCGCATGAACGAGGTGATGAAGGTGCTCACGCTCATCGCGACGATCTTCATGCCCCTCACCGTGCTCACGAGCCTGTACGGGATGAACGTGGCGCTGCCGGCGATGCCGGGCGGCGAACGCGCGCAGTTCTGGGAGGTCGTGCTGCTGATGCTCGCGATCAGCGGCGGCATGATCTGGTTCTTCCGGCGTCGGGGCTGGGTTTGACGTGAAGATTGCGATTCTCCCACCCGCGCTCGCCAACCAGATTGCCGCGGGCGAGGTGGTGGAGCGACCAGCCTCCGTCGTCAAGGAACTCGTCGAGAACGCCCTCGACGCGGGGGCCAGGCGCATCGCGGTGGCGATCGAGCAGGGCGGCCGCGCGCTCGTGCGGGTCGAGGACGATGGCGAGGGGATGTCGGCCGAGGACGCCAAGCTGGCGGTGCAGCGGCACGCCACGAGCAAGATCCGCATCGCCTCCGATCTCGACGGCATCCGCACGCTCGGCTTCCGCGGCGAGGCGTTGCCCAGCATCGCCTCCGTCTCGCATTTCACGCTGCGGACGCGCGCCCGCGGCGCACTCACCGGCACCGAGGTGCGCGTGGACGGCGGACACCTCGTGGCGGTGCACGACATCGGCGCGCCCGAGGGCACGACCATCGAGGTACGGGACCTGTTCTACAACCTGCCGGCACGGCGGAAGTTCCTGAAGGCCGAATCGGCCGAATCGGCGCAGGTCTCCCGCCTCGTGACGCAGCTCGCGCTCGGCGCGCCGACGGTCGGCGTCCAGCTCACGAGCAACGGCCGCAAGCTCCTCGACTGCCCGCCCGCGAGCGACGTCGCCGAGCGTTTCTACCAGATCCACCAGGCACGTCCGGACCTCGTCGAAGTGCGACGCGAGGGCGGGGGCATGCGCGTGCACGGCTACATCGCGCCCCTTGCCGAGCAGGGACCGCGACGCGGGCCGCAGAACATCTTCGTCAACGGTCGCATCGTCCGCGACAAGACGATCGCGCACGCGATCCAGGCGGCATACGCCGTGGCGCCGGTGAAGGAGCGCAGCCCCGAGGTGCACCTGTTCATCGAGATCCCGCCGGAGCGGGTGGACGTCAACGTCCATCCCACGAAGGCGGAGGTGCGCTTCCTGGAGCAGGGGCTCGTGCACGAAGTGCTGCGGCGCGCGCTGAGGGACGCGCTCGGCGCCGGGCCCGTGCCGGAACTGCGGCTGCAGACGCCGATGGCACCGGCGGCGCTGCCCGCGATGCCGATGTTGCCGGGCGTGCTGCGTCCGGACCCGACGTTCCGCCAGGATCGGTGGCTGGTAGGGACGGCTGTCCCAGCCGTCGGTCACCACGACGTCCCGAAGGAAGATGGACGCCTCGGTGAGGCGTCCCTACCGGCTCCAGGGATCGACGCGATGGTTGCGGCGGTGGGGGGCCAGGCCGCGGTCGTCGGTGACGAGATCAGGGCGATGCGCCCGCTCGGGCAGTTCCGCCACACGTACATCATCGCCGTCGATCAGGACGGCATCGCGATCGTCGACCAGCACGTCGCGCACGAGCGCGTGCTGTACGAGCGCATCTACGAGCGCCTGACGCGCGATCGCCTCCAGAGCCAGCGGCTGCTGACGCCGGTGGTGTTCGAACTGGACCCGTCGCAGGTGGCGGCGATCGAGGCGCACGGCGCCGATCTCGAGCGGCTCGGCTTCGAGGTCGAGCCGTTCGGGGGCAGGTCGGTGCGCGTGAGCGCCATGCCGGCACTGATCTCGCTGCAGGACGTCGAACCCACGGTGCGTGCCCTCGGGCAGGACCTCGAGGGGTTCGACCGGATGGGACGCGTGGACGATGTGCTCAAGCACATCGCGGCGACCATGGCGTGCCACGCGGCGGTCAAGGCCAACGCCCCACTGCCCCTCGAGAAGATGCAGTTCATCCTCGATGAACTGCACCGCACTGCGTACTCCACGGTGTGCCCGCACGGACGCCCGGTGATGCTGCGCCTCACGCGCCGGGAGATCGAGAAGAACTTCCTGCGGATGTGACGGCCTTCGTCGGTCGGCCGTCGGCCTTCGAGGCCAGGCGCATGTCCCGAAACGCGTCCGATGACATCCGCCCCATCCCGCACATGCCGCCTTGCGTCACGTCGCGCGGCGACGCGGTGCCGCGCGTCAGCGCGACGTGAACGGGCCGTGTACCGCCGTGACGCGCATCGATTCGTCGGTGTCATCCACGATGATCGCCCGGTACGTGCCGCCGCCCTTGTCGACCCGGATCACGATGTGGCCGCGGGCGCTCAGCAGGCGGTCCAGCATGGGGCCGATCACGATCCGGTTGGCCTCGGACATGTTCGTGGCCAGCACGTCGCGATCCCCGGGGTAGAGCTCGCGCGACAACATGCGATCGAGCACGTCGTGTGACGGATGGTCGGACGACCACACCTGCAGCAGCCAGAGTCGCGGTTGCAGCGCCGACACGAAGTACGCGTTCGTCGAATCACGGTTGCCGTGATGGTTCGCCGCCGCGACCTCCACCGGCCCGACGGCCTGCGCTACTGCGGTCTCCATATCGTGCCAGTCGGGGGCACCGGGCCGAGGACGGCCGGGGATGTCGCCGCCCGTGTAGAAGTCGAAGGCGCCGTAGCTGACCCGTATCCCGAGACTTGCCTCGTTCTCGGTCGGCCGCTGCAAGGCTGGCAACGCGGCCAAGCCGTCCGGAAAGCGGCGTCGTGTCGCCTGCGCGATGCCCGTCCACACCTGTCCGTTCACGGCGAGGTTGCGAACGACGAACTCGGGGTAGGTGTCTGGCGACCGCAGCAGCGTGATCTGGTCTGCGCGACCCGCCTCGAAGCGCTCCATGCGGCCGGGAGTGGCGCGGGCGAACGCGATGTAGTCGTCGATACCGGCCGCGGCCGGCCCGTCGCCAGCGGCATAGTCGGGCCAGCCGCGGTCGAGCAGCTTGCCGATGGGGACGTGCCGGGCCAGTTCCGGAAACCCGCCCATGTGGTCGTCGTGCATGTGCGACACCAGCGCGTAATCGATGCCGGGCGTACGGAACGGCGCCAGCACACGCGCCACGTACCGTGCGATCCACTCACCGGGTCGGCGTGTGGTGTCGGGGACGTTGGCCACGCCGCGCGGCGACCCGGCCGGAAAGCCGCCGTCGCCCGCGTCGAACTGCAGCGTCGTCCCGTCGGGCAGCACCAGCAGCGCTGCGTCACCGCGTCCCGTGTTGATGACGTGAATGTCGAGTGTGCCGGCGGTCCACGCCGGCAGCGGCGCACCCACCGTCTGCGCACGCGCCGTGGCGGGCGGAGCGACAAGCAGCGTCGCGCACAGGAGGCTCCACAGACAGGAAAGACGACGCCGACGAGTGGGAGCCTGCCGCACCATGGCGCGCATTCTACGCCAGCGCGGGTTTGCGGGGCCCGACGCGACGCTGGCGTCCATCCCACCGCGGTGCACCTTCGCAGGCCGATGGCCGACCGCCGACGGCCGGCCCTATCGGCCCTTCCGCTTCTTCTTGATCTCGCGCCAACCCTCGAGCCGCCTGCCGATCTCCTTCTCGAAGCCGCGGTCGGTGGGACGGTAGAACTGCCGGCCCTGCAACCCGGGCGGCAGGCAGTCCATGCCCGTCACCGCGTCGGCGGCGTCGTGCGCGTATTCGTAACCCTTCCCGTACTCGAGCTGCTTCATCAAGCGGGTCGGAGCATTCCGCAGGTGGAGGGGCACGGGATCGGCTTCGTCGCGGCGCGCCGAGTCGGCGGCCTCGTTGTACGCGGCGTACACCGCATTGCTCTTCGGCGCCGTCGCGAGGTACACCGCTGCCTGCGCCAGCGCCGTGTTCGCCTCCGGCATGCCCAACAGGTGCGAGGCCTGCTGCGCCGCGATCGCGACGACGAGCGCCTGCGGGTCGGCGTTACCGACGTCCTCGGACGCGAAGCGGACGAGCCGTCGCGCCACGTACATCAGGTCCTCACCGGACTCGAGCATGCGCGCCAGCCAGTAGACCGCTGCATCGGGATCGCTGTTGCGCAGCGACTTGTGCAGCGCCGAGATCAGGTTGAAGTGCTCCTCGCCGGACTTGTCGTAGCGCAGCGTGCGGCGCGCCACGAGGGGCGCGAGGTGCTCGCGCGTGAGGACACGCCCCTCGTCGGGCACCACACCGACGGCGAGCTCGAGCAGGTTCAGGGCGCTGCGCGCGTCGCCGTTGGCATGCACCGCCATGGCGCGCAGCAGGCCGTCCTCCACGGTCACGCCCGTCCGCCCGAGCCCGCGTTCCTCGTCGCGGAGCGCGCGTTCGAGGATCGTCTCGATGGCCTCCGGCGTCAGCGCCTGCAGGACGAACACCTTGGACCGCGACAGGAGGGCGGCGTTGACCTCGAACGAGGGGTTCTCCGTGGTGGCGCCGATGAGCACGATGTCGCCGGCCTCGACGTGGGGGAGGAAGGCGTCCTGCTGCGCGCGGTTGAAGCGGTGGATCTCGTCGACGAACACCACCGTGCGCGTGCCGTGACGATGGCGTGCCGCCGCCGCCTCGCTCATCACCTGCTTGACGTCCTTCACGCCGGAAAGCACCGCGCTGAACGCCACGTACCTGGCCGCCGTGGCCCCCGCAATCGCACGCGCAAGCGTCGTCTTACCGGTGCCTGGTGGGCCCCAGAGGATGACCGACTGCAGCACGTCCCGCTCGATTGCCTCCCGGAGCGGCCGCCCGGGCGCGAGCAGCGCCTCCTGTCCGACGATCTCGTCGATCGTGCGCGGTCGCATGCGGTCGGCGAGCGGCACGTGCCCGCCTTCGCCCGCCGGCGGCGACGAACCAGGCGCCGACCGGCCTTCCGCAGCCGTCGGCTCGTCCGGTCCGAAGAGCGATGGCTCACTCATGACCGCGGTCCCTCCAGGCCGAGACGCCCTCCGATTCCGCTCCCCGATACCCGCTCCCCGATACCCGCTCCCCGATACCGGCTCCCCGCTCCGCGATACCCGCTTCCCGCTCCCCGATACCCGCCCTCCGTCTCTGCCGCGCCACCTCGAACAGCACCAGGCTCGTCGCGACAACGACGTTGAGCGACTCGACGGGCGGCTGCATGGTGATGCGCAGCGGCAGGTCGGCCATGGCGATTACCTCGGGCGACAGCCCCCCGCCCTCGCCGCCAGCGCAGATCGCCAGCGGGCCCGAGAGGTCCGCCTCGTCGAGGGTGGCGCCGGCGGTGGCGGTCAGGGCCACGAGACGGACGCCGCGGGCCTTCACGGCGAGCAGCGCCGAGAGCGCTTCGGCTTCTCGGGCGACCGGCAGCCGCAGTGTGCTTCCCATTGAGCCGCGTAGCGCCTTCCAGCCGAATGGATGCGCCGTGCGGCCGAGGGCGAGCAGGCCGGTGGCACCCGCTGCCTCGCTGCTGCGGGCGATGGCGCCGAGGTTGCCGGGGTCCTGGACGTCGCTCGGCACCGCGAGCAGCGCCGGCGAGGGCTGCAGCAGGTCGTCCAGGCTGCGCAGCGTAAGCCTCCCGAGCGCGAGGACGCCCACGGGGGTCCTGGTCGGGCTCGCCGCGTCGAGCACCGCCGGCGTGACCTGGTACACGGGCAGGCCGTGCTGCCGTGCGCGCGTGACGATCGCCTGGATCTCGGCCCGGGCCGCGGCGCCCTCGGCCACCACGAGGGCGCCGAGCGGCGTGCCGGCGGCAAGGGCATCGGCCACCAGGTGAGGCCCTTCGAGC
>JAEYZV010000535.1 GCA_023427865.1 Acidobacteriota bacterium | reverse complement strand
CGTCGCGGTACATCGCGCGTTCCACGATGATCGGCGTGGCATCGAGCGATTCGATCACCGCGCTGAACTCGGCGTTGGCCAGCGCCATGCCCAGACCGGGAAACACCTCTCTGTTGACCCAGATGTTCGTACGCGATCGCGGGTCGAGCACGTAGTCCTTGACCAGCGGAGGCCCCGCGGTCCGCAGGTAGCGCACGCGCACCGTCGTCGGTGTGGCCGCCGGGTTCTGCAGCAGGTAGAACAGCGAGAATCCGCCGATGGTGGCCCCCTCAGCGAGGTACCACGTGACGGCGGGAGCCGTGACCGCCGTCTCGCTGTGCGAGCCGTAGCCCGTTGCGTCCCAGCTCATCGTGCGATCGACGACCAGTTCGTGGCTGCTCTGGATGACTGTGGAAAACTCCGCATTCGTGAGGCCTGCCACTGTCTTGGGATTGACGGTGACCCGGGTGCGGGCCGGGACGGTGACGGCTTGCGCGATCGCGCCTCCCGCACCTGGAAGGTAGGTGAGCGTCGCCGACGCGACCGTCGTGCCGGGATTGAGCAGGGCGATCCGGGTATCGAAGAAGCCACTCGTCGCGCCCTCTGCCAGATACCGCGTGTGGGCGGGGACGGGCGGCGCGGGCGGAGTCGGTACCATCACGGCCGCAAAGCAACGCGCATTGCTGCCCGACGTGCACGCCCGCACCGCGATCTTGCCGTCGTCGCTGATCGCGTGTGCCTCTTCGATCCTCGCCACCAGGCTGGAGGTGTCCAGCAGGCCTGCCAGGTCGTACGCCATGCCGCCCTGCCACAGGAAGCCCTTGTTGTTGCGCGTACCGACGATCTGGCCCGACGCGTTGATGCCGGCGGGAACCATCCGCTCGTACGGGCGGGGATCCAGCACGGTGATCGCCCCGCCCGACCACAACACAGGCACCCTGGCCAACCCATCGGTGCCCCGGACACTCGCCTCGCCGACGACCTGTCCGGCTTCGTTGATGTCGTAGGCCACCGAGTTCCTGTAGCCAGGGGGCGGCTCGAGCGTCGTCACCTTGCCACCGGACCACAGCGTCGCCCGACTGCAGATGCCGCCATTGCCGGTTGCACACGGGAAGACGGTGGACCTCCCCACCACGTCGCCGGCTGCGTTGATTGCCCGCGCTTCGGTGAGATCCCAGAGATTCGCCGGCGCAGGGAGCGCCGTGATGGTGGACACGCCCGGTGCCCACGCTACTGCGTACAGATCGCCGGGAAGCGTCTCACTGCCGCCAACGGTCTGCCCATCAGCATTGATCGCGTAGGCTCTGGCAGAGGCCACCGGGCCCTGGACGTAGGACTCGAGTAGCGTGGGAGTTCCAGCAGTCCACCTGTATGGGAGCTGCGAGTCGGTGGCTGTGAAGCCCGAGCCGACGACCTGCCCGGCGGAGTTGACGCCGAAGCCGATGCTCCGCCTCATCACGCCATCGCCGCCGACCGGCGGCGAGAGGAAGGTCGGCGCGCCTCCGCTCCACAGGAACGCAAGCCGCTGCCCTCCCGGACTCGTCGCGTCCCCCGTGACATACGTCCCGGTGGGGTCGATGTCCCTGGCAGTGCCGGTGGAGTTCGCGGGCGCGCCGGGATCGATCTCGACGAGACGATACGTGGGCTGCGCGGCCGCAACACCTACGCCGGCGAGGACCGCCGCGGCAAACAGCGCGGCGCGCACGGGAACAGTGCTCGGTCGTGTGGTGGCCTGAGAAAGACACCACTGCCGCAAGACGTGCATGGTCGCCCCCAACGTGGCCTGCGTCTGCGCCGACGACGCTCGCGGCAGTCGCCGACGCGATCGAGCGGTTCACCGCGGATGCCGCAGCGAGACGACCGACCGTTCTGACTGATGGAGGACGCATCCTACGCCGAGAGGCCACCCCGGCGTCAACGGCAGGAGTCAGGCGCGACTCCGGGGACCGGTCCGCACACGGGACCGTCGCCCGGGGCGACGGCGACGGACGCGCGTCGGCGGCGACGGACGCGTGCGTCGGCGGTGCCGTTCGTAGCCGTCGGGCCTCGCCCGACGGACTCGGTCGTCCGCGTTCACACCGCCGTCTGCGAGTGCCTTTTCGAGGGGTACAGCAGAATCGCTGCGAAGTAGCACAGAGCGATGGCGACGAGCAGCAGGCGGTAGCCGGTGACGAGCGCCAGGTACTCGGCAACGCCGCCAAGCATCGCGCCGAGCAGGTTGGCGCCATACGCGCCAGCCACGTCACGCGTGTGCTTGAGGGCCCCGCTGAACAGCAGGCCGGCCAGCAGCACCGGGCTGAAGGTGAGCACCGAGTAGAACAGCGTCTCGCCGGCCAGCGATCCGAACGTCACCGATCCGATCGGCAGCAGGTAGGCGAGCAGCAACAGCAGCAGCAGCGGCACGCCGACCGCCCACGGCCGGATGCGCGGCAAGCGCCCCGCCAGCCACGCGCCGAGCGCCGCCATCACGAGGACCGAAGCGATCGTCGACGAGGCCACGACCCAGGTCGAGCCCCAGATCAACGCAAACTGCGTGATCGCCTTCGTCTCGAGGATCATGAACCCGGCGCCGAGCAGGAAGTACAGCGAGAACGCCCCCGCCCCGAGCCGACCCGCATGCGCCTGCCGGGTCAACGCGAGCGCTCCCCCCACCGCAGCGACCGAGATGACCACGATGCCGAGGAGCGCCCAGGCGTAGTGGCGCGGCAGGTGCGGTTCGCGCATGTACAGGAAGGGCCAGTCGTCGGTCGCGGGGCGGATGGACGGATCGCGATCGAGCGGCAGGCCCGGGCTGACGACATCGGGATGGTTGTAGGCGGCGACCTTCTCCGGTGGCGAGGGCCAGTCGGCGATGGTGTGCGTCCCAGGGCCGGCGATCATCACGCCGAGGTACGCATGCTCCTTGTGGATGTGGACCTTCGGCTCCTCGCCGAACACGTTGCGCGCCGAGTTGGCGAGCCGATCGACGAGCCACTTCTCGCGGAAGTAGTTGTAGACGACGAGCACGCCATCCGGCTTCAGCCGCTCGCGCACCGCACGGAACGCCTCCTCGGTGAACATGAAGCTCTCGAGCCGCACCGCGCTGAACGACGACTGCAGCGTCAGCGAGTCGATGAGCGCAAACACCACCAGGTCGTACTTCTTCTCGCTCGTCCGCAGGAAGTGCCGCGCGTCGTCGGTGATCACCTGGACGCGTGGGTCCTTGTAGGGCCCGTCGGGATGGTGCTCGCGCCCGAGCCGGACGATGACGGGATCGATCTCGACCGCGTCCACGCGTTCAGCGCCGTGCTGCAACGCCGCCGCGACGTCGGTGCCCGAACCTGCGCCGAGGATCAGCACGTCCTCGAAGCGTTCGCCGAACACCGTGTACGGCCATTGGTAGAAGTACTCCTTCTCGCGCACCGGCGCCATCGACTGGTGGAAGATGTTGTTCACCTCCACGACCGTCTCGTCGCCCTGTGTATGCGCCGTGATCTTGTAGTACGGCGACCACAGCGTGTCGCCCGAGAGCCGGTGCACGACGCCAAGCGAGACGGCGAGCAGCACGAGGCCGCTGGCGGCCCATACCTTCGGCTGCTCGACGAGGAACGGCACCGCCGCGAGGAACGCCAGCGCGAACCACGCCGATGGCGGCAACTGCAGCGCCGCCAGCGTGCCGAACGCGACCACGCCCGCGAGGCTCCCCGCGAGGTTCACGATGTAGGCCCGCAGCGGCGGATGGGCGTTCATCTCGCGTCCGAGCCGCTGCGCCAGCGTGACGAACAACGCCGCCACGCCGATGCAGAGCAGCGGCAGGAACCACGTGCTCTCGACGGGCACCACCTCGTCGGCCGTCCCGCTCGAGAAGTAGATGCTCTCGGACGTCTGCGGCACGGCGATGTCGAGCCGCCCTGCCGCGACGACGATCACCAGCGCGATTTGCAGGAGCGGGAACCAGCGCAGCAGGTTCGTACGCACCGACGCGACCAGGCACCCGACGCCGATGCCGAGGAAGCTGGCGAGCAGGATGAAGTTCGAGAAGTACGCGAGCAGGCGGATGTACGCCGGCATCCACCGGATCAACGCGACCTCGAGGAACAGGACGAGGAAGGAGATGAGGAAGAGGGGCCAGGCCCCTCGCGCCGCCGCTACCATCCGAGGATGCGCGCGAACATCAGCGGCGCGACGATCGTGGCGTCGGATTCGATGATGAACTTGGGGGTGTCGGCGCCGAGCTTGCCCCACGTGATCTTCTCGTTGGGCACGGCGCCGGAGTACGACCCGTAACTCGTGGTGGAGTCGCTGATCTGGCAGAAGTAGCCCCACAGGGGCACATCCGGGCGCTGCAGGTCCTGGTGCAGCATGGGCACGACGCAGATCGGGAAGTCGCCGGCGATGCCGCCCCCTATCTGGAAGAAGCCGATCGAGGAGGTCGGGGCCACCTGCTGGTACCACTCGGCGAGGCTCATCATGTACTCGATGCCGGTGCGCACCGTGTGGACGTTCTTCACCTCGCCGGTGATGCAGTGGCTCGTGAACATGTTGCCGAGCGTCGAGTCCTCCCACCCCGGCACGAACATCGGCAGGTCCTTCTCGGCGGCGGCGATCATCCAGGAGTCCTTCGGGTCGATCTGGTAGGACGCCTCGAGCACGCCGCTCCTCAGGATCTCGTACATGAACTGGTGCGGGAACAGGCGCGTCCCCGCCTTGTCGTGCCTGACCCAGCGCTCGAGTACGGCCGCCTCGATGCGACGCATCGCCTCGTGCTCGGGAATGCACGTGTCGGTGACGCGATTGAGGTGGCGTTCGAGCAGCGCCTGCTCGTCGGCGGCCGACAGCTCGCGGTAGTGCGGTACGCGCTCGTAGTGATCGTGCGCCACGAGGTTGAACACGTCCTCCTCGAGGTTGGCGCCCGTGCACGAGATACCGGTCACCTTGCCCTGCCGGATCATCTCCGCCAGCGAGCACCCGAGTTCGGCCGTGCTCATCGCCCCGGCGAGGGTGACGAGCATCGAACCGCCGCCATCGAGATGCGCGATGTAGGCGTCGGCGGCATCCTTCAACGCCGCCGCGTTGAAGTGCCGGTAGTGACGTTCGATGAACTGCGAGACCGGGCCTGGCATGGATGGCATCGACAAAATTTCAGAATTTCAGAATTTCAAATTTCCGCTGCGAGAGAGCCGGCCCGGCTACGTCATCTTCTCGGACTTCGGGTCGAAGCCGACCACCTTGTTCTTGCGATAGGCGGTGACGCCGCCGGCAATCGCGGCCATGGACTTGTAGCCGAGGTCGGCATCGAGGTTGGGCTTCTGGCGTGTCCGCATGGCGTCGAGGAAGTTGTCCATGTGCGGGTGCTGGCCGCGCACGAACGGCGTGACCTCGATGCGGAGCTCCTCCTTGCCGGTCTTTTTGACGAAGTCGTCCTTGTAGTCGCGGTCGGGGATCACCACGAGCTCGGTGTTGGCAAACGACTCGCTGTCCTCGGCGACGACGATCGTCCCTTCCGAGCCATGGAACACCAGCGGCGCGCCCTTGCCGCTCGTCACCGAGCAGGCCAGCTGCATCGTCCAGGACGGGTAGTCCACGTTCATGAAGAACGTGTCCGGTACTTCGCGGTCCTTCTGGATGTAGATGCCGCCGTTGGCGGTGACCCGCAGCGGGAACTCCGGTCGGACGGCCATCAGGATGGGCGCCACGGTGTGGTAGAAGAGGTCGGTCGCGATGCCGCCCGAGTAGTCCCAGTACTTGCGCCAGCGGAAGTAGCGCGCGGGATCCCAGTCACGCTTCGGCGCGGTGCCGAGGAACGCCTTCCAGTCCAGGTTCGAGGGATTCGCCTCGGGATCGATGCGGTAGTTCCACTCGTTGCCGCGCTTCGTGCTGTTGCGCCCGAAGCCGCCCGAGGCCCACACCACCTCCCCGATCAGGCCGTCCTCGATTGCCTTCTTCGCCTTGTGGAAGTGGTCGAGCGAGGTGTACTGGCTGCCGACCTGCAGCACGCGCCCGTTGGCCTTCACGTACTCGGCGATCCTGCGCGCCTCGTCGATCGTGTAGGTCATCGGCTTCTCGAGGTAGACGTCCTTGCCCGCCTCGAGTGCCGCCATCGTGTGCGCGTAGTGCCATTGGTCGGGCGACGAGATGACGACGGCGTCGATGTCCGGGCGGGCGCACAGTTCGCGGTAGTCGTGGTACACCGCCGAGGCCTCGACACCGGTCTTCTCGCGGGCGAGGTCCTTGCGCTTCTGCCAGATGTCGTTGACGGCCACGGCCTGCACGTCGCCACGCGCGCCGTTGCGGTTCATCACGTGCGTGATGTGCGCGTTCATGCGCCCGCCGCAGCCGACGAACCCGACGTTGATGCGGTCGTTGGCACCGAGCACGCGGCTCTGCGCGGGTGCAGGGACGGGACGCGCGCCGGCCGCCGCAGGCG
>JAEYZV010000483.1 GCA_023427865.1 Acidobacteriota bacterium | reverse complement strand
CTGGAGAAGAACTTCGCGTTGCTGAAGGACCGCATCGGCCAGGTCCACATGCGCGACCTGTACGTCGAGGACTACCCGTGGCAGCGTCTCATCGGCCTGCTGCAGGAGATGAAGTTCCCGGGCTACTGCTTCGCGGAACTGGGCGAGACGTCGTGCGACGGCGTCCGCGTGCTCAAGTACTTCCGCGGCATGTTCCGGCAGATGGAAGGGCTGGTGCAGCCGAAGGTGATGGCGTAGAGCAGGCTGCAGGCCGCGGACGCCCGAGGGTACGTAGCCGTCGGGCCGTGCCCGACAGGAGCAGGCTCGAGGCCGCGGCCGCCTGAGGGTACGTAGCGTTCGGGCCTTGCCCGACGGACGCCGGGCCGCAGTTCCTGCAACGGCCCGGGCCCGCGACGTGGCTGTTCCTGCACCGCGGGCGGTCCGCTCGCGAGCGGGGGCGCGCGATCGCGGGCACCGCGCGCTGGTAAGCATCCTGCAACGCGTGCAGGCATGCTCCACGACCTTCGGCGACGCCCCCACCTGCCTCCCGCCGTCGTCTCCCCGGCCGCCCCTCGCCAGGTCCTCGGCCGCGACGGCGAGTCCGCCGCGTGCGCCGAACTGCTCGCGCGCGGCTACGTCATCCTCGCCCGGCGCTTCCGCGCACCTCACGGCGAGATAGACATCGTGGCGCGCGACGGGCCGACGATCGTGTTCGTGGCGGTGAAGACGCGCCGCGCCGGCGCGTACGGTGGGGGCGCCGCGGCCGTGACCTGGCGCAAGCAGCGCAAGATCGTCCGCGTCGCGGAGGCGTTCCTCGCGCGCGGGCGACTCCAGCACCTGCCGTGCCGCTTCGACGTGGTCGTCGTGGAGTGGCCCGGCACCGACGCCCCTCGCGCCGAGATCATCCGCAGCGCGTTCGACGCCACATGAGCGATGGATGCGCAGGTTGCCGGCGGTTGACCTGCTCGTACTCGTCGGGCCTCGCGCGACGGGCCACCGCGGCCGGCGTGGCGTGGAGCCGCCCCGGAGGTGACAGGCCGCCGCTCGACCTGTGCGTAGCCGTCAGGCCTCGCCCGACGTCGAGCCCGCTGGGGTCGTACGCCGTCGCCCGACCTGTACGTAGCCATCGGGCCTCGCCCGACGGGAAGCCGGCAGGAGGTCACAAGCCGGCGATTGACCCGCGCGTAGCCGTCGGGCCTCGCCCGACGGGTAGAGCCGCGGCCGGCGCGTACCCGGGCCTCCGGGGGCTGAAGGTCGCACACATCAATCGCTCAGCGGGGTTGCATCGGGGGCGCCCGCATGTGCTACACTTCGTGGTCGCTGTCGCTCGGCACGAGCGGGAATAACTCAGTGGTAGAGTGCGACCTTGCCAAGGTCGAAGTCGCGGGTTCGAATCCCGTTTCCCGCTCCAATCTCCGCCTCACCTGACCGAGCGCTTCCATCGCAGGTTGGCGCCGTAGCCAAGTGGTAAGGCAGAGGTCTGCAAAACCTCCAACCCCGGTTCGAATCCGGGCGGCGCCTCCAGCCTTCGCTCGGCCCTGCCGAGCTTCGGCTAGGCAGGCCCTTCGGCTCGGCCCTGCCGAGCTTCGGCTAGGGCAGGCCTTTCGCTCGGCTTGCCGAGCTTTGGCTGGCAGGCCCTGCAACAGACTGGCTTGCGACTGTCAGGCCCCTCGGCTGGTATGCCTTTCCTGCGCGCGCCGGCCGCATGAGCGACAGCACAGCGAGCGCGCTCGGGCGCTGGTGTCCCTTTCTCTTCCGGTCTGACGCCTGCTCCAGTAACGGACCTTCGTAGCATCGCAATCGCGAGGCTGGCTCGTGGCCGAGCTGCGTCCGTCACGGTGGACGCGTCGCGGTGGACCCGTCGCGGCCCTGATGATTGCCGGAGCGTCCCCCTCGCTCGACGCTCAGCGGCCGCAGCGGCTGTCGTCGCGATTGACGATGTACGGCCGGTAGCCAGGTGCGGCGGGGTCCATGCAGCCGGTGAGGTCGAGCAGCCTGACGTTGCGGAACTCCACCGGCTGGCTTTCGGCCTGCAGTCCGATGTAGCCGGACGTCAGCAGCCGCCCGTCGATCTTGACCGCCGGATCGTATCCGGTAGCCACGCCGCCGCCAATCGTGGGTCGTTCGTACTCGAGCACCAGTTGCTCGTCGACGTAGTGCCGCACGCGCTCGCCGCCGAGCACCTCCACCTGCACCGACACCCACTGCCCGTCCTCGACGTACCGCCGCGACGACGAGTTCGTGCAGTGCGCCTTGACGAGCGCGCCGTTCATGAAGATGTCGGTTCCAGGTGTGCAGACGTTCATCGTCGTCTGGTTGCCGGCCAGGAACTGCGCCTCGACCGATATCGGCCAGTCCTGATCCTTCAGGATCGTGCGCGGCGCCTGGCTGTGGACCATCACCCCGCTGTTGAGCCGCGCATAGCCGGGGCCGCCCTTCTGTTGCATGCCTTGAATCCGGTACTCGAGCGCCAGGACGTAGTGCGAGAACGGCTCGTCGTAGAACAGGTGCCCGAAGCGCGCGCCGAAGTCCTCGCCGTACCGGTCGTAACGCACGGCGATCGCGCCGTCCACGACGCGGAAGGTGTCGGCGTAGTTGTCGCCGACCTCGTGGTGCGCCAGCTTCACGACCCAGCCGGAAAGATCGCGCCCGTTGAACAGCGCTCGCCAGTCAGCCGCGGGCGCGCGGCGCCAGGTGTCCGGCGGCGTTGCCGGCGTCGTCGTCGCCAGGGCGAGCATCGCCACGAGGCAGGCAAGCGTCAGGGCATGCGGCATGCGCGGCATCATGACACGCAATTCACGGGCGGAACCCGTGGTCGCGTGCGAAGACGATGGCCTGGGCGCGCGACCACACACCGAGCTTGTCGAAGACCGCGGACGCGTGATTGCGCACGGTCTTCTCACTGATCTGCAGGCGTTCGGCGATGTCGCGATTGCCCAGGCCGTCCGACATCAGCGCGAGCACCTCGCGCTCGCGCCCCGAGAGCGCCGCAAACGCGTCGTCGCCGCGCGCGTGTGCCGGCGGGACGAACGCGAGCACCGCTTCGCGGAAGCGGTCCCACGCCGGCTCGTGCTCGAGCAGGACGTGGTTGCGCGAGTCGAGCTCGACGAACTCGGCCCCATCGATCCGGCTCGCGATCAGCCGGCCCTCCGCCATCGGGACCACCGCATCGTCACGGCCATGGAGCACGAGCGTCGGCGCGTGGACGTCGTCCAGGAGTGAGGTGACCTCGAGCCAGCCTCGCGCCTCGAGCAGGGTCGCCGCAATCTCGCCCGATGTGGTCTTCAGGCACAGGTCGTTGAACCACCGCAGCTGATCGGACGAGCCGCCCGGGATGAAGCGTGACGTGAACACCTGCCGGAACGTCGGATTGTCGCTGCCCCAGGCGAGTCGCACCAGTTCGGTGATGGCCAGGTACTTCCGCGCGCCGGCGTCGTCGCCTCGCCGCAACGCGCCGCGAGCGTACCCGCCGTAGAGGATGAGCCGCGCGACGCGATCGGGATGGCGCAGCGCGTAAGCGACGCACGTGCTGGCTCCTTGCGACACGCCGAGCAGGGTGACCGGCTCCTCCACACCGCTTGCGGCGATCACGGTCTCGAGATCGTCGGTCCACTGGTCGACCGACAACCGTCCGGTCTGCCAGTCGCTCATGCCGCAGCCGCGCTCGTCGTAGCGGACGAACCTGTAGTGGCCGGCGAAGAAGCGCAGCCAGTGCTGCCACACCGGGCTGTGCCACTCGTACTCCAGGTGCGTGAGCCAGTTGGCCGCCTTGACGAC
>JAEYZV010000645.1 GCA_023427865.1 Acidobacteriota bacterium | reverse complement strand
CACGATGGCTGGCCGCGCTTCACCCGCGCGGACGCGTGCGCGCGCCGCCTCGATCTCATCCCGGCGCTCAGCGGCAATCCGCACCACGTCGCCGAGGCTGAGCGGCGAGGGCAACGGCTCGGCCTGCCGTGACGACGCCCGAGTAGCGGAAGCCGCGACCATCAGGAGAACGACAACAAGGACGTAAAGACGTTTCATCTCGGGTCATCAGGTCCTCCGACTGGCGCGAGCACCGATTCCGGTGACCACAGCGGGGCGGACACCGAGCGCGCGCGCTCTTACCGGCAGACGTAAGTGGTTGCATCTCCCCACGCGGGTGTCGGACACGAGGTCGCCACCAGGACGTGCCGTGCTGCGCACGGCGCAGCAAGCCCGGTGAGCGTGGGATGAGCGCAGGTCGGGACGACCTGGGAGGAGACGATCAGATGCGCAGGGCGATGAGAGCGGGGCGAGAGTGGCTCGAGCGGGATTGAGCTCGTGTGCGTGCGGCCACGGTCCTGGGCGCCGGAGGGATGAGCGCGAAGGTCGGGACGGTGGTCAGGATGTGAGTGGCTGAGGCCTCTGACGACCGCCTCGCCTCCTCACGAACGAAGACCGTCGCACCCTCGGAGGCAGCGCAGGGATCCTCACCCGTCACGCGCAACGAGCTGTTCTCATCCTGATGCTGGCAGGCCGACGCCTGCGGCTGCGCAGGATGACACCACGCCGAGCACAGAAGGCTCACGTTGGATCCGACGGCCAGCGTCAGCACGATGAGGAGGGCAGCGGCTCGGAACACGGACGCTCGATCCGAAACGCAATATGCACGCCACTCGTTCCTGCGCGTCGCATTCAGAGTCCGGGTTCCACGCCAGGCTGGTCGACCTTCGAACTGCGAGCTTTTCACCGGTGAGTGGGGAGAGTTCCGCAGCGAGCCCGTCTGGCGCCGAAAGGTAGAATCGCACGCGTGCTGACTGGCTGGACCCGAGCCCTGATGTCTGCCGGGGCGTTGTTGACGATCGGATTGGGCGCGTCGGGAACGTCGCAGCCCGACGCATCGGGCCGCTGGCTCGGGCCGGTCCGTTCCGTCCGCAGCCCGGCTGGCCAGCACAGCGCGCAGCCGCATCTGCACACGTCCGCACACGGCGCGGTGTTGAGTTGGGTGGAGCGTGACGGAGCGACGGCAACACTGCGGTTCGCCGAGCCCCGCGAGGGCGGGTGGAGCCCACCGCGCAGCGTTGCCTCCGGCGAGAACTGGTTCGTCAACTGGGCTGACGTGCCGTCGGTCGTTCGCCTCGACAACGGCACCCTGGCGGCGCACTGGTTGCAGAAGAGCGGCACGGGAGCATATGCCTACGACGTTCGGCTGAGCCACTCGCGTGACGGCGGCCGCACGTGGGCGCCGTCGTTCACGCCGCATCATGACGGGACGCAGACCGAGCACGGCTTTGCGTCGCTGTTCCAGGTTGCCGGCGGCGGCCTGGGCCTCGTGTGGCTCGACGGCCGACAGATGGGGAGCGGTACCGGGCACGACGGCAGTCATGGATCGTCTGCCGGGTCGATGACACTCCGCTTCGGTGCCTACGATGCCGGATGGCGTCAGGTTGCGGACGAACCCGTGGACCTGCGGGTGTGTGACTGCTGCCCCACGACTGCCGCGCTCACGAGCGAGGGTCCCATCGTCGCCTTCCGCAACCGCACGGATGACGAGGTGCGCGACATCCACGTCTCACGGCTCGAGCACGGACGTTGGACGGAGCCGGTGGCCGTGCACGACGACACCTGGAGAATCGCCGCCTGCCCGGTGAACGGTCCGATGCTGAGCGCTCGCGGACGCGATGTGGTCGTGGCCTGGTTCACGGCCGCGACCGGCGACGGTCGTGCCTACGTCGCGTTCTCCAGCGACGCGGGCAGAACCTTCGGTCGCCCGCTCCGCATCGATGACGCCGCGTCGCTCGGACGGGTCGACGTCGAACTGCTCCCGGACGGCGCTGCCGTTGCGACGTGGATCGAATTGGAGAACCCGGGGGCGTCGTTCATGGTGCGTCGCATCACGGCAACCGGTGAGCGGTCGCCGGCGGTCCGCGTGGCCACGCTGGACGGGTCTCGCACCAGCGGCTATCCGCGCGCGGCGCTGCAGGGATCCGAGCTGCTGTTCGCCTGGACGGACGCGAGCGCCAGCACCGTGCGCACGGCAGTGGCCACGCTCCTCCAGTGACAGGAACCTCACGTGAAGCTGCTCGTCTCCTCGCTTGCTGTCGCGGCCCTGGCCGCCCCATTCCTGCGCACGTCTGCAACGGCACCGGTCGCAGAGGCTCACGTCCAGGTCGTCCGCGTGCCCGACGCCGGTATCCAGCCAGAGGTGGCGGTCGATGCGGCGGGCGTGCTGCATCTGGTGTACCTGGCCGGCGATCCAAAGGCCGCCGACATCTTCTACACGACGTCGCGTGACGGTGGGCGCACGTTCGCGCCGCGTGTCCGCGTCAACAGCCAGCCAGGCAGCGCCATCGCCATTGGCACAATCCGCGGTGCGCACGTCGCACTCGGACGGGATGGCCGCGTTCACGTGGTCTGGAACGGCTCGGACGCCGCACGGCCCACGCCGCCGACGAGCGGGAACGCGAAGCCGGGCATGCCGTTGCTGTATGCCCGGTCGGCACGGACCGGGTCGGCTGTGAGCTTCGAGCCGCAGCGGAATCTCATGACCAGGACTCGCCATCTCGATGGCGGTGCGTCCGTGGCGGCCGACGGTGCCGGAACGGTGTTCGTGGTGTGGCACGGCAATGCCATCGACGGCCCCGATGGAGAGCAGGCGCGGCGCGTGTGGTTGGCGCGATCGACCGACGATGGCCGCACCTTTGCCGAAGAGCGGGCGATCTCGCCGGCTGAGACCGGCGCCTGCGGGTGCTGCGGTATCCGCGCGGCGATCTCGGGCCAGTCTGTACATGTCCTCTACCGCGGGGCGCGGGCCCAGGTGCACCGCGACGTCCACGCGCTCGTGTCCGACGACGCCGGTCACACCTTCACGGCACGTCAGGTGGACGCGTGGGAGATCGGCGCGTGCCCGATGTCGAGCATGGCGATCGCGCCGGGCCGGTCACCTTCCTATGGGTGGGAGCACGATGGGCAGGTGGCCTTCCGCGTCGCGGAGACGCGTGTCGAACCAACACCTCCAGACACGCAGGACGTGAAAGCCCGACGCAAGCATCCGCGCCTGGCGGCGGCCGATGGCCAGGTGCTCCTCGCCTGGGCGACCGGTACTGGCTGGAACAAGGGAGGTGCCGTCGGTTGGCAGGTGTTTGCCGACGGCCAGCCGCTGACGACGATCGAGGCGCGCGACGGCCTGCCGGCATGGAGCTTTCCCGCTGTCGCAGCCGTCGGCGGCCGCTTCGTCCTGCTCTACTGATCGGGGATGTCGCGCGCTACCAGATCAGCCCGGCGCCCCACGCGATGGCAGCGTAGCGTGCGGCCTTGCCGGCCGCTACCCAGAAGAGGAATGGCACGATCGGCGTCTTCACGGCTCCAGCCGCAGCTACGAGCGCGTCGCCGATCACCGGCATCCACGACAGGAGCAGCGCCGGTTGTCCATAGCGCTGCAGCAGCCGGCCCGCTCGCGACTGGTCCACGCGCGCCGACGTGTGTCGTTCCAGGATCCGGGCGCCGCGCCGTCCGACCCAGTACGTCGTGCCCGAGCCGAGCACGTTTCCGAGCGTCGCGACCAGTACCACGGTCATCACCGAGTAGCCCTTGACGACGAGCGTGAACAGGGCTGGTTCGGAGCCGAGCGGCACCACCGTTGCCGCCAGGAAACTCCACGCAAACAACGTGGCGTAAGCAAGGAGCAGGTCAGGCACGATCGCCCTGCGTCACGCGAAGCTGGTCGGGGTCCGGCTCCCTGATGTCACGCACGTCCCCTCCAGTTCAGACAGGCAGCGGCGGAAGCCGGGACGATGAAGGTGTGGATTGGCGCAGAGGCCGTCCAGTTGGTCATTCCTCACGCAGCGCTTCGGTGGGAGCCACCCTCGACGCACGCAGCGCCGGGGGCAGCGCCGCGACGATCACCGTGACGAGCAGGACCGCCGCGCCGAACAGCAACGTCCGGGGATCGCCCGGGGCGATGCCGTAGAGCTGCGCCCGTACCAACCGCGCGGCCGCCCACGCGAGCCCAGCCCCGATCAGCACGCCGGGCACGGCAATCGCCAGGCCGTCCTTCACGACCAGGCCGACGACGCTTCGGCGCATCGCGCCGAGGGCCATGCGCACACCTATCTCCCGTGTCCGTGCCGACACGGAGTACGCGAGCAGCCCATAGACGCCCAGGCATGCCAGGAGCAGTGTGAGCGAGGCCGCGAAAGTCGCCAGCGCCGCCATGAAGCGCTCCTGCACCAGCGCCCCGTCGACCCATTCTGACGACGTGGTGAACCCGCGCAGCGAGCGGTGCCCGAGCGACGTGATGACGCGCGCGTAGCCCTCGCGTACCGTCGCGAGGTCGCCCGTCGCGCGGACGTACGCCATGGGAAACTGCGTCCGCGCCGTCTCCTGCATGATTGGCCGGAAGACGACGCGCGGTCTCGGGTCGTCCAGCGTCACGTACGGCGCATCCTCGACGACACCAATGACTTCGACCTCTCGGCCCTCGGGCGCGGCGATCCGCAAGCGCTGGCCGATCTCGTTGCCGGCCGGGAACACGGCGCGAGCCAGCGACGCCGAGATCAGCGCCACGGCGTGTGTCCCCGGTCCGTCGTCCCACGACACGTCCCGGCCCTCGAGAACGTCGAAGCGAAACAGCTCGAAGAAGCCAGGCGAGACGAATTCCGTCAGGATCGAGCCGTCGAGCGGTGTGCCGTCGGCACGCGTGTAGTGGAAGTCGGTCGGGGCCGCGACCTTCAGTCCGAAGTAGGTCGGGTAGTACACCGACAGCGCGGCCGCATCGGCGCCCGGCATCTGCGCAAGCTCGGTGACGAGCGACTGGTAGTACCCGCGCGGCAACAGCTCGGGATCACCGGGACCACGGAATGCGCGCCCGAAGACGATACGCTGCGACTGAAGGGACGTGTCGTTGGCTCGCAGGAGCGCCAGGGTCGTCATGAAGAGCCCCGCGCCGACCAGCAGCGCCATCGCGAGCGCCACCTGTGCAACGAGCAAGCTGCGACCGAACGGGCCCAGGGACCGGACCGCCCCGCGGCCGGGCCGCAGTCCTTCGGCGACGGGTGCGGACACGGACCGCCACGCGGACACGACCCCAATCGCGAGACCGAGGCCGACGGTGAGCAACGCCGTCGCGACGATGACGCCGGCATCAGGCGTCACCGACGGCAGTTGCGCGGGACCGCGGGGACTCACCAGCGATACGGTGACGACACGCAGGATGCCCCACGCCAGCGCAAGTCCTCCCGCAAACGCCACCGTCGACAGCAGAAGTCCCTCGACGAGCAACTGCCAGAAGACGCGCCGCGGGGTGCCGCCCAGCGCCAGACGAATCGCGGTCGGATGGCGGCGCGTCAGCGAGCGGGCCAGCGTCAGGCCCGCGAGGTTGGCGCACGCGACGGCCAGAATCATCCCCATCAGCGCCAGCAGCACCCAGAGCGTAGGGCCGTAGCGGTCGCGCAGGACCGAGAAGCCCCACGCGAGTGGAGCCACGGTCAGGCGCTGACGGAGCAGCGCCTGGCGCTCGGCCTCGGGCAACGACTCCGGGAGCGTTGCCGACTGTACGGCCGGCCACCGTGCGAGCAGTTCCGCGCGGGCCGCCTCGATGGACACACCGGGGGCAAGGCGAGCGACGACCTGCTTCGACCGAAGCGGCGCGGACGGGTCGCTGCCGCGAACCGCCCGCATCACCGTGAAGGGCACGATGATGTCGAAAGAGGTGTCGGCGTGGAGCCCGCCGAAGCCTTCCGCCGCGATGCCGATAACCGTCACCGGAACCGCGTCGAGCCTGATGACCTCGCCGATGGCCGAGGCACCTCCGAAGAGACGCCGACCGTACGACTCGCTGATCACCACGACGGCATCGTCAGACTCGTCGAAGAACCGGCCCGCCACCGCGCGCATGCCGAGGATGTCGAAGTAGCTCGGTGAGACAACCTCCGCCATGGCGCCGTCGAAGACGCCGCCGGTTGCCCCGGTCACCTCGACGCGAGCGATGCCGCCGCTGGCGTACAGCGCCATCTGTGCGAAGGAGCGCTGGGACGCGCGGTATTCGCTGACGGTGTCGGCGTAGAAGTAGCCCTCGACGCTCGCATGGGGCTCGAAGGCCGACAGGGCCACGAGCTGGTGGGGACTGGGAACCGCGAGCGTTCGGAAGACGAGCGCGTTGAGCAGACTGCCGATGGCTGCGGTCGCGCCCACCACCAGGGTCAGGGTGAGGATGACGAACACCGAGAACGTCGGCGCCCGTCGCAGACTGTGGATGGAATGCCGGACGTCGACCCAAAGTGCATCCCACATGCGGGGAGTCTAGCCGGAACAGATCAGCCACCGAAAGGAAATCACGGCGAACTCGAGCTTCCGCTGCACTCGCCCACGCACTGCGCGGGAACTATTCGATCCGAACTATAGTATGAGACGAATACGATGCGCCGACTGACGCGTGACCTCGCCGAGCTACTGCCGCTCAAACACTCCACGTACCAGGTGCTGCTCGCCCTCGGCGACGGCGAGGTCAAGCACGGCTACGCCATCATGCAGGCGGTGTCGGCCATGACGGACGGCCGCGAGGCGATCCTTCCTGGCACGCTCTACGCCGCGCTCGCGAGGATGGTGGACGAAGGCCTGGTCACCGAATCGACGCCGAAGGACGATGCGAGCGGCGGGCCGGCGCGCCGGTATTACCAGCGCACCAGGCTCGGCCGGGCGGCCGCGCGCGCGGAATCCGAACGGCTGCGGGCGCTGCTCGCTGTGGCCCGCGCGCAGAACCTGTTTGCAGGCTCGAAGTGACGCGTCTGTATCGGCTTGCGCTGCGCGCGTTTCCCCGCCGCCACCGTGATCTGTATGGCGTGGAGATGATCGATGCTCTCGACCGAGAGCTCACCGCCCGCGCGGGACGGGCCCGCCTGATCTTCGGGTTTGCCGCCTGCCTGAACGCGATCGGCACCGGACTCGTCGAGCGGCGACGCCATCGCCGGATCCGTAAGGGGCCGGCGTTCTCCTCGCTCGATTTCACACTGGCCTGGCGCATGGTGCTCCGCTATCCGGGCCTGAGCCTGGTCAGCGTGCTCGGTATGTCGGTCGGCATCACGATCGCCGCCGGTGCCTTCACCATCGTCTCGATGATGATGGGCACGAAGCTGCCGCTGCCCGAGGGCGATCGCCTGGTCTCGTTCGTGAACTGGGACGCCTCGACGAACAATCGCGAGTTGCGCCTGCTCTACGACCTCGACGCGTGGCGCGACGCGAAGTCCATCGAGGACTTCAGCGTGTCGCGCAACGTCCAGCGCAACCTGATCGTCGGCGGCCGGCCTCCCGAGGTCGTGATGGTGGCGGAGATCTCGGCGTCGGCGTTCCGTGCGGCCCGCGTCGGCGCGTATCGGGGCCGGACGCTGCTGCCTGAAGACGAGCGCGCCGGCTCGCCCGACGCGATCGTGATCGGCCATGACGAGTGGGTCCGCCGCTTCGGCGCCGATCCGGACATCGTCGGCAAGTCGGTGAGGCTTGGTCCCACTGCCTACACGATCGTCGGCGTGATGCCGAAGGGGTTCGGGTTTCCGACGTACCACAGCTTCTGGATCCCGTGGCGTCTCGATGCCGCCGCCTATGCGCCGCGCACTGGCCCCAGCATCAACGTGTTCGGGCGGCTCGTGCCTGGCGCCACGCTCGGGAGCGCGCAGGCGGAGCTGACGGCGATCGGCCGGCGTCTGGCGGTTGCGTCGCCGGCAACCCACGAACACCTGCGCCCGCAGGTGATGGCGTACGCGCATGCCTTCAGCGACATCGACGATCCGGAGGACGCCCTGGCGGTCTCTGCGATCGCGATTGCCATCGTCCTGTTGCTGGTCCTCATCTGCGTCAACGTCGCCATCCTGGTCTATGCGCGGACGGCGACGCGGCAAGGCGAGATTGCGGTGCGGGGGGCGCTCGGCGCCAGCCGGCGCCGGATCGTGATGCAGCTGTTCGTCGAAGCACTGATGCTGGCCGGCGTGTCGGCGACGATCGGTATCGGACTGACCGCCATCGGGCTCCGCCAGATCGAGGCTGCGATGCTCAGCCTGGTCGGCCGCTGGCCTTTCTGGTTCTCGCTGCAGCTTCAGACCAGTACCGTGATCTGCGTCGTCGGGCTGACACTGTGCGCGGCGGCCATCGTCGGTGTGGCGCCGGCGCTGAAGGCGACCGGCCGCCAGGTCCACACGCAGCTGCGAACGCTGTCGCCCGGCGGCGGATCGCGCATGCAGATGGGGCGGCTGTGGACGGCGCTGATCGTCGCACAGGTCGCGGTGACGGTCGCGATCCTGCCGATGGCGGCGCACTTTGCGTGGAGTTCCCTTCGGCTCCCGTCTGGCGGCGGCTACGCCACCGCCGAGTTTCTCAGTGCGAGCCTGTGGCTCGATCGCACGGCTGCACCGGCAACCCAGGCGGGTGACACGGCCTTCGCCGCCCGGTATGGGGACGCCCTCGCGGAGATCGAGCGCCGCTTGAAAGACGACGCACGCGTGCATGAGGTGACGTTCTCGCTGACCAGTCCGGGCCGCGAGCTGGCCGTGATGCTCGAGGCTGAAAGCACGCCAGGGTCCGTCGATGCCGCCAACGGCACCCTCGTCGACGGCACGAAACGGCGCAGCCTGGTGCGATTCAATCGCGTCGCACCCAACTTCTTTTCCGCATTCGACGTGCCGGTGAGCATCGGGCGGGACCTGACCGTCGCCGATGCGTCGGCCGACGCCGCCGGCACGCCCGGTGTGGTGGTCAGCCGCGGGCTGGTCGACCAGGTCTTCGGCGGCGCCAATCCGCTCGGCCGCCGGATCAAGTACGTCGGCGGGAACGGTGCGGCGCCATCCGGGAATGCCGGGCCCCAACGCTGGTACGAGATCGTCGGCGTGGTCCCCGACTTCCCTCTTCCCGGATCGTTCGACGATGAGTCGGAAGGCCGGGTCTACCACGCCGTCGCCGTCGGCGACCTCTATCCCGCCCACATCAACGTGCGCGTGCGCCACGGCGATCCGGCGGCGCTGGCCGATCCACTGCGCGACCTCAGCGCGTCGATCGATCCAGACGTGCTGTTGCTCGACGTCTCCACCGTGGAGATGGCGCTACAGCAGGCCCATGGCATGATGCGTCTGATCGGCGTGAGTCTGGCGTTGGTGATCCTGAGCGTGATCCTGCTCTCATCGGCCGGCATCTACTCGCTGATGTCGTTCACGGTGGCGCGGCGACGACGCGAGATCGGCATTCGCGCGGCGCTGGGCGCCAATCGCAACCGGATCCTTGCCGGCATCTTCTCTCGCGTCCTGGCCCAGCTGGCGGGTGGCGCGCTCCTCGGCTTGATCGCCGCGGTCGGCCTGGGGCAGATCCTCGAAGGCGACATGGTGCGGAACTACCGCGCGATGCTGCTGCCGGTCGTCGCCTTGCTGATGATGACGCTCGGCGTGATCGCGACGATCGGTCCGATGCGGCAGGGCCTGCGCATCCAGCCGATCGAGGCCCTGCGCGACGAGTAGTGCGGCACGACCCATTCCTCGCCGTCAGTGAGCCCCTTGGCGTCGCCCGCGACTCCGATCGCTCACGCGCCGTCCTTCGGATCGGATCCGAACCGCAACACGTGACCGTCAGGGTCGCCGACCCTCATCTCGTAAGCCCACGGGAAGTTCTGGGGAGACTCGAGAATCGTCGCCCGGCTCTGGCGGTACTCGTCGTGCAGGGCCTCGACGTCTTCGACGCCGACCCACACCCACGTTCCAGGCTGTCCCTGGTCACCCTGCGACAGGTAGATACTGGCCCCGTCTCGCGTCACGCACGTGAAATCGTCACCGCCCCACTCGGCGTTGGTGAAGCCGAGGACGTCGACGTAGTAGCGCACGCTTCGTCCGAGGTCGGCGACCCGCAGGATCGGATCGGCGTGCTCGAACCTGGTTCG
>JAEYZV010000417.1 GCA_023427865.1 Acidobacteriota bacterium | reverse complement strand
ACTTCAGGTCGCGCGGCGTCATCACGAACACCTTCGTCGTGATCGTCTGGTCGCCGAACTGGAACTGGTTCACCGGCGCCGACGCGGGCCGCAGCTGTTCGATCTGCTCGCGCGTGCCGAAGTACAGCGCCTGGCTCGGGCACACGGTCGCGCACATGGGCTTCTTGCCGACGCTCGATCGGTCGTAGCACATGTCGCACTTCATCATGATCTGGTGATCCTCGTAGACCTCGGGGACGCCGAACGGGCATGCCTGCACGCAGTTGCCGCAGGCGATGCAGCGCGGCTTGCGCGCCGACTGCACCACGCCGTCGCCGGTGCGCTTGATCGCATCGGCGGGGCAGACCTCTGCGCACGTCGGCTGCACGCAGTGCATGCACACGATCGGCACGGTCTGCACGCTGTCGCCGCGATCGACGTACTCGAGATGAATCATCGACTCGCCGCGGTGCGTGTCGCATTCGGTGCAGGCGTGGACGCACGCCTGGCAGCCGATACACCGGTTGTGATCGATGAAGAAGTGCAGGTGTCCGGGCTTCACTGTTGCGGCTCCCTGGTCGCGGCGTACTCGGGGGGCGCGTCGGCCTTGCGCAGCCGCGCACCGCAGACCTTGTACTGCGGGATGCGGCTGATCGGGTCCTGTGCGGCCACCGTCACCTGGTTGGCGCTCTTCGGGCCGCCCCAGTGGTACGGGATGAAGATCGTGTCGGGACGAATGGTGCGCACCACCTTCGCGCGCAGCGTGATCGTGCCCCGCCGCGTCTCGGCCGTCGCCCAGTCGTCGTCGAGGATGCCGAGCTTGTCGGCGAGCCTCGGGTGCAGCTCGATGTACGGCTCGGGAATCTGCTTGACCAGCGGGCCGATGCGACGCGTCTGCGTGCCCGACAGGAACTGGCTGATCACGCGGCCCGTGGTCAGGTAGAGCGGGTACTCCTGGTCGGCATCGTCGACCGGCACGCGGTAGTCGGCCACGTTGAAGCGCGCCCGCCCGTCCGGGAAGTAGAACCGCCCGTTGCCCCGTGCGACGGGGTTGAAGCTGCCGGGCTCGAACAGCCGCGGCGTGCCCGCGTGGTCCGGCGTCGGCTCGCCCGTGCGCGGGTCGTGGCTGTAGCAGGGCCAGAACACGCCGTTCTGCGCCTCGACCTTCTCGTAGGTCACGCCCGAGTAGTCGGCGACGCCGCCCCGGCTCGCGACGCGCAGTTCCTCGAGGATCTCGCGCGGGCTCGCGAACGTGAACCCCTTCGGCCGCCCCATCGCCTGCGCCAGGTCCTGGAGGATCCGCCAGTCCTGCCGGGCCTCGCCCGGGCAGTCGACGGCCTTGTTGATCTTGATGATGCGGCCCTCCACCTGCGTGACGATGCCCTCGTCCTCCTCGTGGAGGCTGCCCGGCAGCACGACGTCGGCGTGCCAGGCGGTGTCGTTGAGGAAGAAGTCGATGGCCACGAAGAACTCGAGCTTCCCGAGCGCGCGGGTGACGAACTGGTTGTCGGGCAGCGACACCTTCGGGTTGAAGCAGATCGCGATGAGTCCCTTGATCTCGCCGGTGTCGATCTTCCGGAACATCTCGTACGCATCGACGCCGGGGCCGGGGATGTCGGTCTCGTCCACGCCCCACACGCCGGCGATGTACTTGCGGTGATCCGGGTTGGCGATGTCGCGCCAGCCGGGCAGCTGGTCGCACTTCTGGCCGTGCTCGCGGCCGCCCTGGCCGTTTGCCTGCCCGACGATGGTGCCGTAGCCGCTCTTCGGCTTGCCGATGCGGCCCGAGGCGAGCACCAGGTTGATGGTGCCGAGCGAGTTCTGCACGCCGTTGGAATGGTGCTCGATGCCGCGCGCGTGGAAGAAGAAGGAGCTGCGCGCCGTGCCCCACCACTCGGCGGCCTGCATCAGCGCACTCGGGGGCACGCCGGTGACGTCCGCCGTGCGCGCCAGCGTCCACTGTGCGCAGTACTCTGCGACCTGATCGAAGCCGACGGTCTCGTTCCTGATGAACTCGTGGTCGAGCCAGTCGCGCTCGATCATCACCTGCAGCACGCCGGCAAACAGCGCGGCGTCGCGGCCGGGCTTCACCGGCAGGTAGAGGTCGCAGGTGCGGGCAATCGGTGTGATGCGCGGATCCTGCACGATGACGCGCGCGCCCTGCTCGCGCGCCTGCCAGATGTAGTTGGTGGTGATGGGCGAACACTCGGCGACGTTGGAGCCCGCGACCCAGATCACCTCGGTGCCGACCATGTCGGACCACGGGTTGGTCGTGCGGTCGATGCCGAACGCCTTCTTGTTCGCCGCGCCGGCGCTGACCATGCACAGCCGGCCGTTGTAGTCGATGTACGGCGTGCGCAGGCACACGCGTGCGAACTTGCCGAGCAGGTAGGTCTTCTCGGTCGTGAGGCTGGCGCCGCCGAGCACGCCGATCGACGACGGCCCGTGCGCCTGCTGCAGTCGGGTGATCTCCGATGCGGCACGTGCGATCGCCTCCGCGTACGGCATCGGGCTGAAGCCGGTCGGCGACGCCTCGTCGCGCCGCAGCGCCGTGAGCAGCCGGTCGGGATGCGCGCCCTGCAGGTACCGCTTGATGCCCTTCGGGCACAGCATGCCGCGGTTGAACGGGAAGTCCTCCCACGGTTCGAAGCCGATGACCTCGTTGTCGCGCACCTTCAGCTGGATGCCGCACTGCTGCCCGCAGAAGCAGCAGTGGGTCTTGACGAGCCGGTCGGGCTCCACGCTCGTCGACAGGCGCGAGCCAGCCATGTGGGAGAGGTGCGGGCCGTAGCCCTCGATGATCTTCAGCGGATCGGCAGGCAGCGTCGCCATTCAGAGTCCTTCACGCGTGACGGGAAGCGGCGCGTCGTCGCGCACGTCGAGGTGCGCGCGCCAGAGCGCGCCCTGCGCAAGCCCGACGAGGGCACGCTTGCAGCGCGGGCAAACCTGCTGGTAGTGCGTGCCGTCGGGCAGTTCGTAGCGGAATCCGAGC
The DNA here is from genome assembly GCA_023427865.1 of Acidobacteriota bacterium. GTDB lineage: Bacteria > Acidobacteriota > Vicinamibacteria > Vicinamibacterales > Vicinamibacteraceae > Luteitalea. Next base: position 18,488 of record JAEYZV010000417.1, on the reverse strand, counting down.
TCGCGCTGCACGGTCTGCAGGTCGCGCACCATCATCACCGGCGCGTAAGGCGTGCCGCACCGCTGGCAACGCGCCTGCTCGCCGTGCGTACCTGCATCCTTGTAGAAGCCGACGCCGAGCTGTGCGGGCCGCTGGAACACGTGGAAGAACTTGCCGAACGGCAGGTACAACAGCGTGAAGATCACCGTCACCGCGTGCAGGATGGCGAGGAAGTCGTACGCGTACCCCTTCATCCAGGTGTAGGTCGCGGTCAGCATCAGCCCCGTGACGCTGATGGCGAACAGCAGCAGGAGGGGGAGGATGTCCTGGCCGAACTGCTGGACGGCGGCGGCGCCGTGGTCGATCATGCGGCGGCGGAACGCGAGCATCACGCCGGCGATCACCAGGAACGACGACCACACCAGCCCGTGGAACGCCATGAACGCGAGCAGTGACTCGATGCGGAAGTCCTGGACCGGCAACCCGAACACGTACGCCCGGTAGGACTCGAGATCGCCGGGCACCGTCTCGAAGTGGACCCAGCCCCACACGAGCGGGAACGTGATGGCGGCCGCGAGGATGCAGCCCCACATGATCAGCCAGTGCGCCGTGCCGCGCAGCGAGCTCCGTCGGAAGATGAAGCGGTTGGCGGCGAACTCGGCGAGCCCGCGCCTGCCGAGCTGCCCGAAGTTTGCCGCCAGACGCCCTCGCGAGAAGAACGCCTGCCAGCCCCGCCGCCAGTACATGCGCGTCGGCGGCCGGTTCAGCCACATCGCGTACCGGTACGTGATGCCGAAGGTGGCAAAGAGCGTGGCGAACGTGTAACCGACGAGTGCCGCGTCGAAGTTCTGCAGGCGACGCGACCCGACGACCACGGCCGCGGCGATCGTGAGGGTCACCAGCGTCGCCCAGGCCCCCGCGCGCGTGCGTTCCACGCGTCGTCTCGCCGCCGGCGACAGCGTGATGCGGGCCGCCACGTCGCCCGGCTCGAACACGCGGCGGTTGCCATACCACAACAGCAGCGCCGTGGCCGACAGGAGGAGGAAGCCGGGCCACACGACCCCGAGGCGATCGCGGAACACGCCGAGGAGGATCGGCGGGAAGAAGCCGCCGAGGCCGCCGAGCGCGCCGACCAGGCCCGTGACCGTGCCCACTTCCTTGGGGAAGCGTTCCGGCACCAGCTTGAACACGGCGCCGTTGCCGAGGCCGAGCAGGGCCGCGCACGAGAGCGCGCCCACCGTGAACGGCACCATCGCCGGCCACGCCAGCAGCCACGCGAACACCGCGATGCCGCCGAAGACCCACGAGAGCACCTGTGCGCCGCCGATGCGATCGGCAAGCCAGCCGCCAACCGGGCGCAACAGCGTGGCGAGCACGACGAAGCCTGCGGCGCGGAAGCCGGCGTCGGCCGGCGTCAGGCCGAACTGTGCCCGCAGCAGCGTCGGCAGGTAGATCGAGAACGCGACGAAGCCGCCGAAGGTGAGGAAGTAGAACGCGCCGAGCAGCCAGGCGATGGGTTCGCGTCGCAGCACGCCGAACATCGCCCCGAACGAGGCGGGACGCACCGTGGCCGGAGCATTGCGTGCCAGCGCGTAGTACAGCACGCCCCAGACGAGCAGGGCCGCCGCGACGCCGCGGAATACGTTCTGCCAGCCGATGGCGGCGGCAAGGACGGGGCCGCCGAACACCGCGGCCGATTGCCCCAGCAGCCCGAGTCCGTAGATGCCGAGCGCCGTGCCCTGGCGGCCGGGCGGCGTCCACCGCGACACGAAGCCCACGCCGATCGAGAACGACGCGCCCGCAAGGCCGATGAAGAACGCCGCGGCGATCAGCGCCTCGTATGTGGAGGTGAGCGTGACGGTCCAGGCGGCGATCGACGACAGCACCAGCAGGACGGTGAACATCATCCGGCCGCCGTACCGGTCGGTGAGGATGCCCATCGGCAATCGGGCCAGCGACCCGAGCAGCACCGGCACCGAGACGAGGAACGCCGTCTGCGTCGCGGTGAGGCCGTACAGCGCCCCGAACACGGAGGCCAGTCCGCCGACGAGCCCCCACGCCATGAAGCTCAACGCGAACGAGATCGTCGCAAGTGCCAGGGCACGCCGTGCGTCGGCGTCCGGTCCGTCAGCCATTCGATCCTCCGCCCGCCGCGGGCCGTTCTCGCGCCAAGTCTTTGGCGGGACCAGAGTGCTGTCAAGCACGGCACGCGCCGCAACGCGGATCGGTCCTGCCGGGCCGCGTTCGTCGAGAGGCCGCACCGGTTGCTCCGTCGCCCGTCGTCGCGGTGCTAGAGTGTGACCCCGCGGCTACCAGACATTCCCGCCACCGTGGTTCGCCGCGTTCATGGCCAGACGCCGCCAACGTCGTCTGGACGCTCAACTGGAGACGATGAATGGTGATGCAGGAAGCTCTGGCTCGCGTACTCGGCACGCACAAGGCGGACGTCCTCGACCAGTGGGACGCGCAGCTGTCCCAGCTCGGCGTCGATACCCGCTTGTCGAAGGCGGACCTGCGCCGACAGGCAGCCGACCTGCTGTCGCTGATAACCACCGCGGCGAGCCAGACCCTCGACACCGCGGCCCCGGCCTGGCAGGAGGTCCGCACCGCGCTCGAGCACCTGTCGCGGGATCGCGCCGCACGTGGGTTCTCGTCGCAGGACACCGCGACGTTCGTCTTCTCGCTCAAGCGCCCCTTGTTCGACCGCCTGCGCCAGGACCTGCGTGACGACCCGCAGACGCTGGGCGACGCGACGTGGGCCGCCACCGAGCTCGTCGACCGGCTCGGCCTGCTGGCCGTCGCCGCCTACCAGCGGACGCGGGAGGACATCATCGCGCGGCAGAAGGAAGACCTGCTCGAGCTGTCGACGCCAGTCGTGAAGCTGTGGGACGGTATCCTCGCGCTGCCGATGATCGGCACGCTCGACAGCGCGCGTACCCAGATCGTCATGGAATCACTGCTCGAGCGCATCGTGGCGACCGGATCCGAGACGGCCATCATCGACATCACGGGCGTACCCACCGTGGACACGCTCGTCGCTCAGCACCTGCTCAAGACGGTGAGTGCCATCCGCCTCATGGGCGCCGAGTGCATCGTCAGCGGCATCCGGCCGCAGATCGCGCAGACCATCGTGCACCTCGGCGTCGACCTTCAGAGCGTGACGACGAAGGCGAATCTCTCCGATGCCCTCGCACTCGCCCTCCGCCGCGCCGGGTGGACCTGCACACGCGCGGTTGAGTGACCCTGACGCCATGGAACGCATCCCCATCCTGCGCATGGGCGAGTACCTGCTCGTGACGATCCAGGTCGACATGCACGACCAGCTCGCGCTCACGTTGCAGGACGACCTCACCGCCCGGATCGAGGACACCGGAGCTCGCGGCGTGCTGATCGACATCTCGGCCATGGACATGGTCGACTCGTTCATCGGACGGACGATCGCCAACATCTCCGCGATGTCAGCGGTACTGAACGCTCGCACCGTGGTCGTCGGCATGCGACCTGCAGTGGCCATCACGCTGGTCGAGCTCGGCCTGGCGCTTCCCGGCGTCGAGACGGCGCTCGACGTCGATCGTGGCATGCAGAAGCTCCGCCTGGCCATCGAGGCCGAAAGGGCGCGTCGGTGATCGTGACCCGGAGCGACGTTCTGCCGCTGAGGACCGAGTCCGACGTCGTGCTGGCGCGTCAGGGCGTGCGGAAGCTGGCACAGGAACTGGGTTTCGGCGTGGTGGATCAGACCAAGATCGTCACCGCCGCGAGCGAACTCGCGCGCAACGCCGTGGTCTATGGCCTCGGCGGCGTGATGCGCTGGGAACTCATCGGGGATGGTGTGCGTCGCGGGCTGCGCCTGCACTTCATCGACGAGGGACCCGGCATCGCCGACATCGAACTGGCCATGACCGATGGCTGGACGTCCGGTACGGGCATGGGCCTCGGCCTGTCCGGCGCACGGCGGCTGGTGCAGGAGTTCGAGATCGAGAGCGCGCCCGGCAGAGGCACTCACGTGACGGTGGCGCGCTGGAAGTGACGGTCATGCGGCAGCTCGCCATCGCCATCGACGTGGGTGACGAAAGCCTCGTCGGGGAAGTCCGTCGCGCAGCCGTGCGGCTTGCCGAGCACGCCGGATTCGGCACCACGGCGGCGGGTGCCGTCGCCGTGGTCGCAACCGAACTCGCCACGAACCTCGCCCGGTACGCGACCGGTGGTCGTGTGTTCCTGCAGCTCCATCCCGGCGAGGGCGGTCCCCAGGTCGAACTGCTGGCGGTCGACGCCGGACCCGGGATCGACGATCCGGCCCGGTGTCTGCAGGACGGCTACTCGACAACGAGCAGCCAGGGCATCGGCCTTGGCGCGATCCGACGGCTGTCGGCCGAGTTCGACATCCACTCCGTGCCCGGGCAGGGGACCGTGCTGCTCGCGCGCGTCGGGGCCAGGGCACCGCTCACGCGCTTTGCGTGGGCAGGGCTGTCGACGTGCGCGCCAGGCGAAGTCGTGTGCGGGGATGCCTGGCGGGTCGAAATGCGGGAGGATGCCGTGGCCGTGCTCGTCGCCGATGGCCTCGGACATGGCGTGCTCGCCGCCGAAGCCGCGGACGCCGCCGTGCGTGCCTTCGAAGAGGATCCGTTCTCGAGGCCTGCGGCGACATGCACGCGTGTCCACAAGGCGCTGACCGCCACGCGGGGGGCGGCCGTGGCCATGGGGCTCGCCGCCGGGGGGCGGCTGCGGTATGCCGGTATCGGCAACATCAGCGGCGTCTGTTGGCGCGGGGGCGCGCAGCGCGGGCTGGCGAGCCAGAACGGCACGGCCGGCCTGCATGGACGGACACCCCAGGAGTTCGACTACGACTGGTCCGGCGAAAGCCTGCTCATCATGCATTCCGATGGGCTGACGAACCGCTGGAGGCTGGACGCGCAGCCCGGGCTCGCGGCACGTCACCCCGCGATCATCGCGGGAGTGCTCCATCGCGACGCGCTGCGGGGGCGCGACGATGCGAGCGTCGTCGTGGTGCGAGAGACGGCGACGTTCCGGGCGGAAGGAGGCGCATGATCGTGGCAGGCGACGCTCAGCAACGCATCGACGACCTGGCCCGGCAACTCGCGGCGGCCGAGGACCGCGCGCGCGTGGCCGAGAGCGACCTCGAGGCGCTTGGCAGCGAACTCGCCGAAACGAACCGGGGCGTGGTTGCCCTGTACGCCGAACTCGACGATCAGGCGCAGCGCCTCCGCGAAGCCTCGGACCTCAAGAGCCGCTTTCTCTCCTACATGAGTCACGAATTCCGCACTCCGCTCGGGTCCATCCGCAGCATCACGCGGCTGCTGCTCGATCGAATGGACGGTCCGCTGACGGCAGAACAGGAGAAGCAGGTCGAGTTCGTACGCGCCGCGAGCCAGGAGCTGTCCGACATGGTGGAGGACCTGCTCGACCTGGCAAAGGTCGAGGCCGGGCGCATCACCATTTCGCCGGGGTGGTTCGACATGGTGGACCTGTTTTCCGCGCTGCGCGGCATGTTCAAGCCCATCGTCGGCAACGCCGCGGTGTCGCTCACGTTCGAGGCACCCGAGAACGCCAGGCCCATCTATACCGATGACAAGAAGCTCGCGCAGATCCTGCGCAACTTCATCTCCAATGCGCTGAAGTTCACGCCGGAAGGTGACGTGCGCGTGCGCGCACGGACGCGCCCGGACGGCATGGTGACGTTCTCGGTCCACGACACCGGGATCGGCATCGCGCCCGAGTACCTGTCGCGGATCTTCGACGACTTCGTGCAGGTCGACTCCGAGGTGCAGCGGCGCTTGCGCGGGGCGGGACTCGGGCTGCCGCTCAGCAGGAAGTTCGCACGGCTGCTCGGCGGCGATGTGCACGTCGAGAGCACGCCGGGTGCCGGCTCGGTCTTCTCGGTGACGATTCCTTCGCGCCTCGCCGATGCCGGTGATTCCGCCGCGAGCACCACGACTGCCCTGGAGCCGCGGCCGTGAGCGGGCCGGCCGGACGCATTGTCGTGGTGGACGACAATCCCGCGACGCGGTACGCCACGAGCCGGGTGCTGCGCAGCGAGGGCCTGGAGGTTTTCGAAGCGGCGACGGGTGCCGAGGCGCTGGCGCTCGCCGATCGGCATCCCGATCTCGTGGTGCTCGACGTCGACCTCCCTGACATGCACGGCTTCGAGGTGTGCCGCCGTTTGCGCCTTCTGCCTGCGACCGCGCGGATACCGATCCTGCACGTCTCGGCGGTCTACATCCAGGATCGCGACAAGGTCCAGGGACTCGAGTCGGGTGCCGACGGCTACATGACGCATCCCGTGGAACCCCCGGCGCTGCTGGCGACGGTGAAGGCCTTCCTGCGGGCGCGGCGGGCCGAGGATGCGCTGCGCGAGACCGAAGCGAAGGTCATGGCGATCCTCGAGCGGTCGCCGAGCGGGATCGCCGTGCTCAGCCGGGGCATGGTGTTCCTGGACGTGAATCCGGCGGTCTGTCGTCAGTTCGGGCGCGCGGCCGGGGACATTCTCGGAAAGCACGTGAGTGCATTCCTGCCGCAGCAGGCCGAGGCCGCCTTCCTCGCGGCGGTCGAGTCGGTCGAGATCGATGGCGCGTGGACGGGGACGTTCCCGGTGATCGCGGCCGATGCCGACGGAACGGTCAGGCAGCTCGAGTGGCGCATCTCGACGTCGCCGCCCGACAGTCGGCTGGCAATCACCACAGACATCACCGAGCGGCTCCGCGCCGACAGCGAGCGCGAGCGGCTGTTTGCCAGTGAGCGCGAGGCGCGCGCCGAGGCAGAACGCGCAAACCGCATCAAGGACGAGTTCCTGGCCGTGTTGTCCCACGAACTCCGCACGCCCCTGAACGCGATCGTCGGCTGGTCGCACGTGCTGCGCCTGGAGGCGGCCGGGGTGACCGAGGACGCGCGCAAGGCGGTCGGCGCCATCGAGCGGAACGCGCAAGTGCAGGCGCAGCTCATCTCCGACCTGCTCGACGTGTCGCGCATCGCGTCCGGCAAGCTGGCGCTCGATCGCCAGCGCCTCGACCTGCCGTCGATCGTGGACGCGGCCCTGTCGTCGCTCGACTCACAGGCGCGGGAGAAGGACGTCACCATCCAGCGGGAACTGCCGCCCGCGGGGCTGGCCGTGTACTGGGATCAGGCGCGCCTCATCCAGGTCGTGTGGAACCTGGTGGGCAACGCCATCAAGTTCTCCAGCGCTGGCGGTGTCGTACGGGTCGCCGTGCGCGAGGCCGACAGCATCGTGCTCGAGGTGTCGGACACGGGCCGCGGTATCTCACCGGAGTTCCTGCCACATGTCTTCGACAGGTTCCGCCAGGAGGACGCGTCGATCACGCGCATTCAGGGAGGACTCGGACTCGGCTTGTCCGTGGTGAAACACCTGGTGGAGGCACACGGCGGGTGCGTGGCTGTCGACAGCGCCGGCGAGCGTCAGGGCGCGACCTTCCGGGTCGTGTTCGAGCGCGAGACCAGCGGCAGGGCACCTGGCGTCACCAGCACGCCTGTGGCCGATCCCGGGTTGGCCGGGACTGCCGTGCTCGTGGTCGAGGACGATGCCGACGCGCGCGGGTTCGTCGTGCGGATCCTGCGGCAACTCGGAATGGACGTGCGCGAGTCCGTCGATGCCACTGGTGCCCTGGAGTCGATCGAAGGCGACCAGCCGGCTCTCGTCATCAGCGACATCGGTCTGCGCGGCGGCGACGGCTACGCGTTGATTCGCAAGATCCGCGCCATCGGGTTGACGGCGGACACACTGCCGGCGATCGCCCTGACCGCCTACGGCGGCGACGACGATCGGGCCCGTGCGTTGCAGGCCGGCTACCAGAAGCACCTGGTCAAGCCCGTACGCCCATCCGACCTCGAGGCCGCCGTGGCGACCTTGCTGGTGCAAAGCCGGCATCGAACCGCGGGGAGGTCGCGTGCCGCCAACGCGCCTTGACGCGACCACCCTCCGTTGGCTCCCCGTTGCCATCGCGGCGGTGATCCGGGTGCTGCCGCGAGTTCACGCGCGATCGCCGTGCGGCGGGTCCGTCGGCGTGTCCTCCTCGGGGTCGCCGGCAGCCATCGCGTAAGGCAGCAGCGACTCGTCTTCGGGATTCGGCAGCGTCGACGGCGGGTCGCTTGCCGGGAACGACTGCGCCAGGGTGCGGTCGAGTGCCGCTTCGCGCAGGCGGCGCTGCACCTCTTCTGTGTGCTCGGGGTCCATGGACGTCACTGTGGCATCGAACGCGGAAAGAAGGTAGGCCGGGCTCTCGCGCGGCCGACGCCCGACCCACGCCGCGCTACGTGAGGCCCCGCTCGGCCTTGGCGACGAGCCGATCGTTCTGCAACACGGCGTGCAGGACGCGTCCGTCGGTCGTGGACCACACGAGCGTGCGCGTCGGTGCCCCGGGGACCTCCACGCGGTTGACCTCGCGGAACTCCGGCCCGAGCAGCCGCACCAGCGCGGATGCACTCATCCCGTCATGCAGTTGGGCATAGTTCTCCGGCGTGAGACGGACCGGGGCGGCCGGCGACCCGCCGCGCGTGCGCGTCCGTATCGCTGGGCCGATGCGGCGCAGCAGCGGACGCGCCAGCCGATACGCGAGGGTCGCCGCGCCGGTGACGACAGTCGCGCCGACCGCGTACCGCACGCGTCTGCCAGCCGTCTCAGAAGGGGGCACCGGAGCTCACGAGAGGACAGTCGGGCACGTTGCAGGTGCCGGCACGGACTGGGAAGACATCCCCACGGGTGAGCACGCGGGGAGAAGCATCGTGCCCGTGCCGGCAAGGGCGAGTGTAGTCCATCGGCGGGCCTGACCTCGCCCGCTGTTACGTCGGCGACCTGCCGACGTTGTTACTGATCAGGCGGCGCCCCCGCGGTCAGACACTGATTCTCGCTTCAGGGCAGTGGACGGGAGCAGGTGCCCGGCCCTGCCCCAGCGTCGATCCAGGGCACCCCATGGAGGGTGCGGACGTGGGCTTTGACTGGCACCGCGACGAGGACCTCGGTGTACTCCGGATGGTGCTCCAGGACGAGTTCGCCGATGACGAGTCCTCGCGCGCCGCGGCTGCGGACCTGGCCGACGCGGGGGGCTGGACCGGCGACCTCGTGCTCGTCGATCTGCGTCGGGTGGACGTGACGTCGGTGCCGCACTACGTGGAGTTCCAGCGCCGCGTGGACCTGTGGCTGGCGCGCTGGGGCATGCCGCGTCGCATCGCCATTCTTGCAGGCACCGGGCCGCGCGTCGGCATCGCGCACATGCTGAAAGGAGCCTCCAGGGACGTGGCCGGACGCGTGGAGGTGTTCGACGACGAGTACGAGGCCCTCGCGTGGCTGGTGGGCGGGTGAGCGGAGGCTACTTCGCCTCGCCTTCGCACTCCGGGCAGCGGATCTCGAGGTACTCGAGCCAGCGTCGTACCTCGGCGCCGCCGGGAAGATCATCGACGCGCGCGGCGCGCTGGACGTCGACGATTTCGCCCCACTGATCGGCCACGACGAGCAGCGGGCCGTCGTCGGGGCCAACCCTGTCGGGGGTGACGACCAGGCCGGCCGAGAGCGCATCGACGTCGGGCACGCACGCCGTCAGGTCCTTCACGTAATCGGCTGCCGGTTGCCCGGCCGTCGACACGAGCACGAGGTTGCGGCGCTGCCAGTAGCTCGTCTCGTAGCGTACCGTGTCGCCGTCGATCGTCGACACGGTGAAGTGCGGCACGAGATCTCCCTTCTGCATCGCGACTCTCCGGCCGGTTCCGCTGTCCCGGCGTGACGGCCTGCGCGCCCGCCCTACTTCACGTCGAGCCGCGCCGACATCGTCGGGTGCAGCGTGCAGACGTAGGTCATCGTCGCAGGGCCGACGGCCGTCCAGCGCCACGACGTGTCCGGGGCAATCGGGCCCGAATCGAGCCCCGCTTCGCGCGATGTTACCGTATGCGGCACCAGGTCGCGGTTCACCCACTCGACCGTGTCGCCGGGCCGTACGATGAGCATCGACGGCGTGAAGCGCATCTCCGCGATGTCCACCGTGTGCGTGCGCGGCGGGTGTCGCTGGCACGCCGCGTTGGGGATGATGGCGAGCGCTGCGAGCGTCGCCATCACGAGGACCCGTCGGGGTGTCATTACCGGTGCCCACCGGATGCCTTCTGAAGCTGCCGGGCGTGCTCCAGGTGTGCCACGAAGGCTGGCCGTACCTTGACGAGCAACGCCTTCAGTTCCGCGTTCTGCGCGTTCGGGATCAGCTGTGCGTCCAGCGCATCGAGCACCTGCTGGTGGTAGGCCACCTCGTGGTCGACGTAGGCGCGGTCGAACGCGGCGCCCTCGAGCGTCTTCAGGGTCGCCAGGTGCTTGTCGCCGCCGGCCTTCAGTGCGCGGCTCGTGTCGTTCTCCTGCGGCGTGACCTTCAACCGTGTCGCGAGATTGGTGGCCGACGTGTTGACGGCCGTGTGGTCGGTCACCATCAGGTTGGCGAACTGCCTCACCTTTTCCGTGCTCGCCCGACTGGCCGCGAGTCGTCCGGCGTCCACGTCGACCTGGTTGGCGGTCACGACGATCGCGGCAATCTGCGCGTCGTTCGGTGTCTGCGCCGCGGCGCTCGCAGGAAGGCACAGGGCGACTCCGGCAATTGCGCAAAGCCATGAGCGGGTCATCGGTCACTCCTCGGGTGCGGCATGTCGGAGTGAGCATGCCGGCGCGCTGAGTGGAGGTCGTCTCCATCGCGCACACTCATTGGAGTGCGAAGGCCGGCGAAGGTGACATTCGCGGCGCGCCGCGAATGTCGACCTGTGCTTACGAGTTGGGATGGTCGCGGCCGGCGGTGCGGTGCTCGGGCGCTTCGGCGGCGTCGAGGATGTACAGCGCGGCGCTGAGACCTTCTTCCACACGGCTGCCCAGTTGCTGCACCGAGCAGAGGTGGGCGAGCGCGTCGAGGCCGTCGAGCGCGGCCCGCAGTTCGCGCCGGAGTGCGGCGAGTTGGTCGGCGGTCAGGTGGAGACCGCCACTCGTGCGGGGCGACTGGTCGCCGGCGCGGCCCGGCGCGTCCGGCGCGATACGCCCGAGCACGTGCGCGACGATGCGGTCACAGCGCGGGCGATGGAACTGGAAGGCATCCGCGGCAGCCGCCCCGGTGCGCTCGAGCAGGCGCAACCGCAGCGCGGCGCGGCCGCGCGACAGGCGGGTCTTCACGACGTCCTCGCTCACGTCGAGGCAGTGTGCGGTCTCGGCCGTGCTGAGCCCCTCCACCTCCCGCAGCACGAACACCTCGCGCATGCCGTCGGGCAGCGTGTCGATCGCCCATTCGAGCAGCAGCCGCAGTTCCCCGGTGAAGGCCTCGCGCTCCGGGTTCTCTGAAGGGTGTCGGGTCATGAACGGCACCACGTTCGGCAGGTCGTCGTCGTAGGCGGCATGAATGGGCCGCCGGACGCGCGCCAGGGCTTCGTTGATGGCAATCCGCGTCAGCCACGTCGAGAACCGTGCCGTGCCGTGGAACTGGCGCAGGTGCACGAAGGCGTTCACGTACGCCTGCTGCATCACGTCTTCGGCCTCGGCCTCGTCGCGCACGATGCTGCGCGCCGCCCTGTACACCCGCTCGTTGTAGCGGCGCATCAGGGGCTCGAAGGCGGCAGTGTCGCCCGCCAGGACACGGCCGATGAGTGTGTCGTCGTCGTCGGTGGCGGCGGCTGGCGCCGCCGGTGTCGAGCTCTGCATCACGTCGAAGGCCCTCGGTGATTCGAGTGCGGACGTGCGAAAAGGTGACAGCGGCCCTGCGGCCGGTCACCCGAGCCGCGTGTACCCGCCGCCCTCCTCCCGCCTGAAGGCGCCGACGCGCTCCCGTGCCGCGCGCGCGAGCGCTTCCGCCTCGAACCGCGTCTGTGCGCCGCCGAGCGCCGCGAACGTCGTCAGGATCGACACGAAGCTGGTGTCGGCCTGCATGCGAGCGAGCACCAGGCGGTGCACACCGCCTTCGCTACTGTAATGCACGACGTAGTCGCCGGGTGCTGGCGTGAGCGGGTCGCTCACGGTTCGGCATCCCAGGGCATCGGCGTGCGCGGCCGGCCAGGGGTCGGCCGGGACATGAGGGGAAGGCGTTCGTGGGCCGCCTTCGTGCGTACCGCGCTGACCGTACGCTCGAGGCGGCGCGCGATCTCCTGCACGGGCACCCGCCGCGCGAGCTGTCGCAGCCGCGCGACCTCGTCTGCCGTCCATCTGCGGCTTCGTGGGGCCTTCGACACGCCTGTGGTCCGCCGGCTCGAGCCAGCTCGGCCATCATATTACAGCTGAGGTGGATGTGTCGGCCCCCATTGACTGGTGGACACCCCCCTGCACCTCACGACCCTGCGCTCGGGCCGGTGTCGTGACCGACAGGTCGGGCAGAATGACTGCACCCATGACCATCACGCGACAGGATCGCTACAGAGGCGCGCTGCTCGGCCTCGCGGCTGGAGACGCCCTGGGAACGACGCTGGAGTTCAAGCCGCCCGGCACGTTCACGCCCATCGGCGACATGCAGGGTGGGGGGCCCTTCGGCCTGCCGGCCGGGGCATGGACCGACGACACGTCCATGGCGCTCTGCCTGGCGGAGAGCCTCGTCGAGTGTGGCGGCTTCGATCCGGTGGATCAGATGCGGCGCTACGTCGGCTGGTACCGTGATGGAGACCACAGCAGCACCGGACGCTGTTTCGACATCGGCGCCACCGTGCGCGATGCGCTCGAGCGCTTCGAACGTACAGGTGAACCGTGGAGTGGGAGTACCGACCCCCGCACCGCGGGCAACGGCTCGCTCATGCGGCTGGCCCCGGCGCCTCTCTTCTTCGCAAGCGACCCCGTGCACGCCGTAAGTCGGGCCGCCGACAGTTCACGTACGACCCACGGCGCACCGGAAGCCGTGGACGCATGCCGGTTGATGGCCGCGCTGATCGTGACCGCGCTCGACGGTGTGTCGAAGGACGACCTGCTCGGCGCGACCGCTGTGCGGGATCGCGCCACGGCCAGCGGCGACCCGTTGGCACCGGCCATCGACGAGATCGCGGCGGGCTCGTTCCTGCGTCGCGAGCCACCGGACATCGAGGGCACGGGCTACGTCGTGCGCTCGCTCGAGGCGGCGCTGTGGGCGCTTGCGCGCAGCACGTCGTTCGAGGACGGCGCGCTGCTGGCGGTGAACCTCGGCCACGACGCCGACACCACCGGCGCCATCTACGGTCAGATTGCCGGCGTGTACTACGGCGTCGAGGCGATTCCGCACCGGTGGCGTCAGGCGCTTGTCGGCCGCGCCACGATAGAACGCCTCGCGGATGCATTGCTGGAGAAGGCTGAACGCTGAACGCCAAAACGCCGACGTGCCGCTCGAGAGGTGCAGCCGGACGCCGACTTCGCAGAAACGCGCCGACGCGCCGACGCGGCGTTGCTAGACTGCGTGCGATGCTCCGCGCGACACTCCTGCTTTCGCTTTCGCTCTCGGTGACCGCGTCTTCGCTTTCTCCTGCGGCGGCGCAGCCCCCCGCGCGGCCGGATCCCACCGCCTCCAACCCCGCCGCCACCGGCGGGTTCTCGCCGGCAGAGACACCGATCACGCTCGGGGCCGCCGCCTACGCGAAGATCCTGTGCTCGGCGATCTTCGTCTCAGGCCGCGACCAGGCCGAGGCCCGGCAGAACAGCGCCTACTTCCTCACCCCGGAAGCCGACCGCGCGCACGTGACCATCGCCATCGATCGGGATCGCAAGGTCGTGCGCGCCACCGTGCGCGGCATCGTCACTCGCTCGGCGGGTTTCTACGGTGACCAGGGCTGCGTCATCCACCCGGAAGGAACCGATTCGGTGTTCTTCACGCCGACGCCGGTGAGGACGGCGCTGCCGGACGCCCGGAGCGAGCCATGGCCGATGGGCGACGCCGTCGTGGATGCGCCCTGGCCGCAGGCGCTGGACAAGGCGGCCATCGATGCCGCACTCGATGTCGCGTTTTCGGACCCCGAGGCGCTGACCGCCGGCATGCTGGTGCTGCACAAGGGGCGTATCGTCGGCGAGCGCTATGCGCCGGGGATTACCGGCGACACGCAACTCGAGAGCTGGTCGATGGGCAAGAGCCTCACGGCGACGCTCGTGGGGTTGCTGATCCACGAGGGCGCGCTGACGCTCGACGCGCCGGCGCCGATTGCGGCATGGCAGGGCAAGGACGACCCGCGCCGTGCGATCACCATCCGGCACCTGCTGCAGATGAGCAGCGGCCTGCACTGCACGTCCCCCGGCGATGCCGACTACGCACCCGAACGCGACGGGTACCCGCCGCACGTGCTCGTCTACACGGGCGCCGTGGACGTGTTCCGCTTCGCGACGAGCCGTCCGCTCCAGTTCACGCCCGGCACCGAGGGCCGTTACCGCAACTGCGACCCGATCACCCTCGGCGCCATCGTGCGACAGATCGTCGAGTCGCGCGGCGAGGATTACCTGGGCTGGCCGCAGCGTGCGTTGTTCGACCGCATCGGCATCCGCAGGCAGGTGTTGGAGCCGGATGCCTACGGCAACTTCATCCTCAGCGGTTACGACTACGGCACCGTGCGCAACTGGGCCCGCCTCGGCCTGCTGTACGCACAGGACGGCGTCTGGGAAGGTAAGCGCCTGCTCCCGGAAGGTTTCGCCAGGTTCGTCGCGACGGCCGCGCCGGGCTGGGCCACGCCCCGCTATGGCGGCATGTTCTGGGTGAACGGCACCGACGAGCTCGACGCGCCGTCCGATGCGTACTGGATGGCCGGTGCCGGCGGCCAGCGCGTGATCATCATCCCGTCGCGCGACCTGGTCATCGTCCGCCTGGGTCACATGCGGGGCGACACGGTGGGCATGAAGCTCCTCGACAAGGCCGTGCGCGGCATCGTCGAGGCGGTGCGAACCGCGCCGTCGCGATAGGGTCGGCGACTACACGGCCTCGAACATCGTCAGCGCGAACCGGGCCTCGTCGTCGACCCAGTGCTCGCGTCGCGTGAAGCCGGCAGGTTCGACGAGGCTCGAGACGCCGTCCGGTTCGTACTTGTAGGAGCTCTCGGTCCAGATCGTCTCGCCGTCCTCGAGCCGGAGGGTGAGGTCGGCGCCAGGGATCAGGACGTGCTGCGTGGCGAGGCTGACCAGGTGCATCTCCATGCGCCGCGCCTCGCGATTCCACACGGCCCGGTGTGCGAACCGGTGCAGGTCGAAGTCCGCGTGCAGTTCGGTGTTGAGCCGCAGCAGGAGGTTCTTGTTGAACGCCGCCGTGAGCCCCAGCGGATCGTCGTACGCAAGCAGCAGGTCTCGTTCGGGCTTGACCAGATCGGTGCCGAGCAGGAGTGCATCCCCGGGCGTGAGGCTGTTGCGGATGACGCGCAGGAAGGCGGCGGCACCCGGCGGGTCGAAGTTGCCGATGTTCGATCCGAGGAATGCCACCAACGTGCGGTGGGGCTGGCCGGCAGGAAGGGCGCGCAGCCCTTCCTCGTAGGTCGCCTGATGCCTCGTGGCCCGAACGTCCAGCCCTTCGATGGCGCTCAACGTCTGCATGGCGCGCCCGAGCGCCGCCTCGGACAGGTCGATGAGGTGGGCGTGCACGCCGGCAACGCCGGCACGCGCGAGCAGCACTGCCAGCTTCTCGCCATTGCCGCTGCCAAGCTCGACGATCCGGTCGCCGCGCCGCAGCAACCGGCCGGCCGCCGGGGCGTGGGTGGCGAGCAGGCGCAGCTCGGCGCGCGTGATGCGATACCAGGGCAGCAGGCAGATCGCATCGAACAGCGCGGAGCCGAGGGCGTCGTAGAGCAAGCGCGACGGCAGTTGCCGCGGCGTCTGCTGCAGGTAGAAGCCGACGTCGCGGGCGAGTTCGTGCGACTCGCCCGCGCGGTCCGCCGCGTGATCGCCTGGCGTCTCGGCAGCGGCACGTGCCGCACGCATGTCGGGCGTCATCGATGGTCGCCGCTGACGACGCACCGGAAGGTCGCGTAGACGTACGGGTAGTTCGTGCGGAACCAGTTGCGATAGCTGCGGCGGAGGAGCGCTGCGGCCGTGGCCGGCGACGCGCCCTTCATCACGACGTGCTGCCCGTCGAAGAAGTCGGCCGAGTACTCGGGGTACGACGCCATGGGTCTGAAGCCGTCGAACGGCGCGAACTCGCTGGACGTCCACTCCCAGCCGTTGCCCATCAGGTCGTGGACGCCCCACGCGCTGCAGCCGGCCGGATGTCGGCCGACGCTTACGGGATTCCACGAGACGAAATCGAACGTGCCGCGCGACGCGTCCGGGAGGGCGTCGCCCCAGGGGTACTGGCGTTCCGCTCCTGACGGTTCCCCGAACGCTGCGCGATGGTACTCGGCCTCGGTCGGCAGACGGGCGCCCTTCCATCGCGCGTAGGCGGCCGCCTCGACCTGGCTCACGTACACCGGCCATGACGCGGGCAGGTCGAACTCCTCGAACATGCCGCGCCACTTCCAGGTGCCTTCGCGGCGGACCCAGAACTGCGGATGCTCGATGCCGGCGCTGCGAATCCACTCGAACGCCTCCGGCGTCCACAACGCGCCGTTCGCGTAACCGCCCGCGTCGACGAAATCCATGAACTGGCCATTCGTCACGTCGTGGACGTCGATCTCGAACGCGGGCACATCCACCGTGAACGCGGGGAACTCGTTGTCCCAGCCGAACGCGATCTGCCCGCGTGACGCGCCGAGCGTCGCCCGCCCGGCAGGAACCGCCACGCGCCCGGGTTCGTGGCCGGCGCCCTGCAGGTCCACGTGCGTGTCCGGTGGGGCGATCTTGTGCGCCAGCGGCAGCCGATGCCACATGTACAGCATCGTCTCCTGGTGCATCGCCTCGTGCTCGAGGATGGTGTACACGGCCTCCGCGTCGTGCAGGAGCGGATGCCCGGACTGCTCGATCTGGGCGTTGGCGAGCGCGTCGAGCACGAGGGCGTCGCACGCGTCCGCGAATCGCCGGACCTCGTCGCGCGTC
Source organism: Acidobacteriota bacterium (assembly GCA_023427865.1). Classification (GTDB taxonomy): domain Bacteria; phylum Acidobacteriota; class Vicinamibacteria; order Vicinamibacterales; family Vicinamibacteraceae; genus Luteitalea. The sequence continues at coordinate 1,585 of JAEYZV010000417.1, read as the reverse complement.
GGCCATTCGGTGCGGCGGCTGCCGCGGGCCGCGGCCTCGTCTTCGGGATCGATGCCCCGTGCAAACAGGCGTTCGAGTTCCGCGTCGACGCCGGAGCGACCCAGCGCCTTCTTGACGAGCGTGTTGAGGCTGAAGGCCGGCAGGTGCCCCTCGTAGAAGACGATCGGGTGGCGGAGCGCGATGGGCCGGTCGTAATACGCCTCTTCCCGGACGATGTCGAACAGCTGACGGGAGCGCTGCCGGTTGCGGCGGTACCAGTCGGCCAGCGCCGCTCTGGTCAGATCCGTTCCCAATGTCGTCATGGTGCACGCATCGAATCACGACTTGCCGGGCTGCTCAAGCACGTCCGTGCGGGCCGCGTTCGAACGTGCGTCCAGGCCGGGCCCTTTCGGACGGACGTGGGCGTCCCCACCCGGCGGGGTCGCGTGCCGTCACTTCGGCCGTGGATCGTCGCCGCCCTGCATGCGTGGGTACCGGCCCGCGCGCGCCAGCCCCACGGCGTGGATGAGCGCCTTCGCTACCTCGCGCACCTCGCGCTGGACGGCTGAATCCTTGTCGAGAGCCTCGTGGCTGGTCGCGTAAGGTTCGTAGTAACCGATGTAGCGATCGATGCCGCCCTGCAGCACACCCGGCAGCAACTTCATGTCGGTCAGCCAGTCGGCCAGCGAGCGGCGCAACGTTGCGGCGCCGACGGTGTCGCCATGGACGACCACGCCGAAGACGCGCCCGGCGAGGTGGCGCGGGTAGTGCCACCCCTGCACCTCGATCGCCTTGGCCTCCTCCACCGTCTTGCCGTGAGTCGTTGTCTGGTCGGGGTTGCCGCCGTCGGCACAGACCAGGCGGTCCATCATGAGTTTGAGCACGCTCGGTGCCTGGTACCAGTACACCGGAGTCACGATCATCACGCCGTGCGCGGCCGCCCAGCGCGGGTAGATCTCGTTCATCCAGTCGTTGACCTGGCCCATCGCGTGGTTGGGGTAACACGAACAGGGCCAGTGGCAGAGCGGCATCGCGGTGGACACGCACGCCTTGCAGGGAAGGATCTGCCGCCCGTACTCGGCCGTGAGCAGGCTCAGGTCGAGGACGTCGCAGGTCAACCCAGCCAGGTCGAACTCCTCGCGCGCCTGTGACGCCAGGCGGAACGTCTTGGACATCTCGCCGGGGCACGTCTGGTCGTGGCGCGCCGCGCCGCACACGAGCAGCACGCGGCCCGGGCGGGACGGATCCTTCTGCTCGCGCTCGGCCTGCTGAACCCGCTCGCGCGTCTCGAGCCACTCGACCGGCAGTTCGTAGTCGGGGTCGGCGAGTCCGGGCCCCGCCTTTCGCGTCCGCGGGCTCTTGCGGTAGTCATCGTAGGCCTGCCAGGCGACCTCGACGATGTCGGCAAGCTGGCCTTCGACCTGCTGAAAGGCCGGGTCGTAGAAGCGCTCACGCAGGCGTCGTTCGAACTCCTCCCGCGTCAGCTTCACGTCGCCCTGTCCCTTCCTCACCTCGACAGCCATGCGTCCTCCTGGAGTTCCCCGTGTGGCCGGTCCGTCGGGCAGGGCCCGACGGCTACGACCCAAAACGGCCAGTGTGTAGCCGC
>JAEYZV010000631.1 GCA_023427865.1 Acidobacteriota bacterium | reverse complement strand
GTCGTAGCCGTCGGGCCTTGCCCGACGGGCGAGCCCTCCCGCGTCCGTCCGTGAGGGGCGACCGTCGAACCCGCGTTCGGCGTCGGTCGTCGGGCGTTCCTGCGCTCGCCACCATCGAGTACGCTGGGCGGGACATGGTGGAAGCTCACGATCCCGAAAGCGTGGCGCGTCGATTGCGCGACATCCGCGAGGCGCTCCTGCGCCTCCACCGTTCGCTGCTCGACTGGGAGCGCCGCGGCCACGAACGCGTGCATGGCCGCCTGTCGGCAACCGAACTGCTGCAGGTGCTGCTGCACGATCCCGAGTTCGCGTGGTTGCGCCCGCTGTCGGAGTGCATCGTCCGCATCGACGAGATGCTCACCGCGGACGGCGAGCCGGACGAGGACGCAATCCTCGTGCACGTGCGTGCGCTCGCCTCGCCCGACGCCGACGGCACGCCATACGCCCAACGCTACCTGCAGGCCATCCAGGAGTCGCCCGACGCGGTGCTGGCGCACCGTGACCTGCTCGCGCTGTTGCGACGGATTCGCGTGCCGAGATAGCGGGAGCCGCTCTCCGGGAACCCGCGGACGAACCGGCTGAGGCCGCGCAGGCGGACGGCTGAGGACAGCCGTCCGTACCTGGCGTGTGGTGTGTTCAGAACAGGAACTTCACCGTGACGAAGCCCTGGGTGCCCGGATCGAACAGGTCGGCCAGGCGGTAGCGCGGGTCGTAGGCGTTGGTCCCGTCGGGCGACGCCTCGATGAGCGCGCGGTAATCGTAGCCCTGCGACAGGTCCACGTCGCTGAGGTCGATGGCCGACGATGGGCGCGGCGCGCCGGCGCCGCGGTTCAGGAAGTTGAACGCGTGCCGCGTCGCTTTCTGGTTGAACACGTTCAGCACGTTCAGCTCGAAGCGGAGGCGCTTGTTGTTGCCGCCCACCGGCAACTCGTGCGAGACCAGCAGGTCGGTCCGTGAGAGCACGGGCGTGCGGCCCATGTCGCCGCGGCCGTTGACGAACAGGTTCGTCTGGTTGGTCGACACCACGTACGTGGTCAGTGGCGTGCCGCTGCCGGCGTAGAAGAACGCGCCGACCTGGGTGCCGAAGGGCAGCAGGTAGCTGCCATACAGCTTCAGCACGTGCGGCCGATCGGTCGGCAGCCGACCCAGGACGTCGAGGTTGCCACGCGAGTCCCAGAAGATCTCGTCGATGTCCCAGGCACGGTTCGCGTTGCCGCCGGGCCGCGCGATGCTGCCGGCCTGCTGCTGGGCCGTGCTCGAGGTCACGTTCGTCGTCGGCGTGTTGACCTCCTCGGTGGCCGCAAGGCCCGAATAGTTGCCGTAGAGCCGGCTCCACACGTAGCTCGCGCTCCAGAAGTAGTTGTTGGCAAAGCGGCGATTCACCGTGAACTCGAGGGCGTCGTACTGCCGCTTCGGTTCCGGCACCGCGAAGCCCACCGGGGTCGCGCCAGACGGGAACTGGATCGTCGCGAGCCCCCGCCCGGGGTTGCCGATCACGTACGTCTCGTTGCCCTCGGCGTCGACGGCGCCGATGTCCTCGATGGTCTGCGACAGGTTGTTGTGGACGTAGTGCACGCCCACCGACATGTTCGCACCGAGCTGGTACTCGGAACCGATGCTCGTGCTGTCCTGGTACATCGGCCTGATGTCGGGGTCGGTGGAGTCGAAGTTCGGGACCCGCCGATCGCGGAAGCCCCCAGGCACCACCCAGAGATCGGGACCGGGCATGTTCGACAGGTTGAGGCTGCCGACGTCGAGCGTATCGAGGCCGCGGTAGTAGATGGTCCAGGTGTCGCCGCCGTAGGACCCGCGCGAGAGCTCGTACTTGGTCCAGTCGTAATAGCGGCCCCAGCTGCCGTAGATCTTGAAGCGGCCGTCGCCACGCACGTCGTAGCTGGCGCCGAGGCGCGGTGCCACCTTGTCGCCGAAGCCGAACTGCATCGCCGCTACGCCTTCGCGGAACGACGGCACGGTCTCGCGCTCGGTGCGCAGCCCGAGGTTCAGCGTCAGGCGGTTGTTCAGCGTCCACTGATCCTGCACGTAGAGCGAGTAGATGTCCGCGCCGGCCTTGCCCTGGACGCCGCGGTTGTTCACCTCGTAGTAGCCGTACTGCCCGCGCCCGCGGTTGCCCTGGAAGTTGAAGTCGCTCCCCCAGAACAGGTACACGAAGCCGCCGGGGTAGGCCTGCTGCGCGTCGTTGGTCGTCTTCTGCCACCCGAAGCCGCTCTTGAGCGTGTGCGTGCCGGCGGCATTGAACGCGATGTTGTAGTCGGCATTGACGAACCCGCGGCTGGTCGTGTCGTGGTCGACGATGAGGGCGCGCGGCGTGTTCTGTGTGCCGATCGGTCCCTGCAGCGCAGGGGGCACGCCCGCAAGGCCGATGCTCGACGTCTGGTAGGTGTAGCTCGTCGTCGAGGGGATGCCCGTGTCCTCGTAGTTGTCGTGGAAGTAGCCGCCGCGCACCGACAGGAACGACGTGCCGGTCAGCGTCACGTCGACGTTGCCGGTGGTGCTCACCTGCATGGTCTTCCAGCCGCGCTCGAGGTTCACCTGGTTGGCCGCCTGTGAACTGCTGATGACGTTGCTCGCGGCGCCGTTGTATGCCGGCAGCGTCCCTTCAGTGGTCGTCGGCGTGACGAGCACGGAGCCCGACGATGTCATGCGGCCGGCGCGATGGGTGACCTTGCCGAACAGCTGCGTGAACGTCTGAGTGCGCTCGATCTCGCCGGGCTCGGTGCCGTTCGAGAACAGGTACTCGTTCGTGCGACGTGCGAAGCGCGGTGAGTACGACGCGAAGAAGAAGAGCTTGTCCCTGATGATCGGGCCGCCGATCGAACCACCGATCTCGTTGCGATGGTCCGGCATCTCGCTGTCCTGCACGTAGCTCACCGTGACGTCGTCGGACGGGTCGAGCACCAGGCGCTTGACCGGGCCAGCCGCCAGAGGCGAGCCCTCGTAGTAGTAGTGCCCCTCGCCGCGGAACGTGTTGCCGCCCGACTTGGTGACGGCGCTGATCACGCCGCCGAGCGCGCCGCCATACTCGGCGCCGATGCCGGCGGTCTTGACCTGTACTTCCTGCAGGTACTCGAAGACGGTGTTCTGCCGCGATCGCCCGTCCACGAGGCTGTTGGTCACCACGCCATCGACCGTGAAGGCGTTCTCGGCACCGCTCGCGCCGTTCACCTGGAAGCCGCCCTCGATTTCGCCGGCGTTCACCGATGGCGCGGTGAGGGCGATGGACTGGAAACTGCGGCCCTTCGGCATGCGATCGATCTCCTCCTCGCGCACGTTGTGGGCCACGAGCGTGCTGCGCACGTCGATGTCCTGCGGCGTGCTCGTGACCTGCACGACTTCGGAGAGGTCGCCGACCTTCAGCTGCGCATCCACCTTGATCGTCTTGCCGAGCGTGATGGCCACGTCGGGGTACTCGGCTTTGGCGAAGCCTGCCAGTTCCATCACCACCGAGTAGCGGCCCGGATCCAGGTCCTGCACCACGTAGAGGCCGTCGCCGCTCGTGACCACCGACCGCGCGGCGCCTGTGGACTTGTTCGTGATCGTGACCGTCGCCCCGGGGAGCACGCCGCCGCTGGCATCTGTCACCGTTCCCGTCAACCCGCCGAAGCGCTCCTGCGCCGCGACTGGCCGTGCCAGCATCAGGAGCACGGCCGCTGCTGCGGCCAGGACCCTGCCCGCTGAACCCATGACGTCTCCTTCTGCGGCCATGCGGCCGCGGCAGAAGGGGCGCGGTCGCCGCGTGCGAGTCGATGAGCCCGCACGCAGCTGCCCCTTCACACCCGCCTCGATTCGCGTGATGCGACGGTGATGAACAGCAACGGGTGGGCCGTATCGCGGGCCCGTGGGACGATCCGTCACGCGGCGGGTGCGAGTCGTCGCGCGATCTCCGTCAGGAGGAAAGCAGGCAGGACGAACGGGTGGCTGACGTGAGGCGGATGATCACGCGCCGTGACGAATGGCGCGCCTGCGGCTCCAAATCGCTGGAGATCAATCGTGCCGATCACCAACGTGATGGATCGATGACGGCCCGGCGCGGCGCCCGTCAGGGCACCACTCGGACGCCCGTGAGCACGCGCTGGTCGCCGTCCGGATGCGACACGGCGACGCGCAGCACGTAATCGCCCGCCGAGAGTGGCGCGAGCGAGACGTCGGCGGTCGCCCAGCCGATTCCGGCATCGTCTGGCGCCGTGAGCGATGCGGTCACGGGGATCGCGGCCATCACCTTGCCGGCCTGGTCGAGCAGTTCCGCGGCGGCCGCCGTGGCCCCGGGCGCCACGGGTACCTCGATGCGCACCTTCTCGTTGCGGCGGAAGCGCGGGTCTGCCGTCGGGATGAACTGCTGGCGCGTGGCCGCGCTCGCGCGCGCCAGCCGCGCGCCCGCCACCGGAAGGTCGGCAGGGGGCAGCGCGACCCTGGCCGTGTCGGTGAGCGGAAGGCCGCCCCCCGCAGGGACGAGTCGTAAGCGCACGAGGAGGTCGCCCGCCGTCAGCGGCGCGCTCGTTGTCGTCAGCTCCGCCGTTGCCGTGCGTGCCCCCGCAGCCAGCGCGGCTTCTCCCTTCGCCAGCGTCTCGCCCGTGGGCGTCGTGACGGTGACGGCGAGCGTGCCACCCTGCGCCACCGAGGTGTCGCGCAGGCGGGACGCATCCAGATCCGCGGTGACCCACAGTTTCCCGGTCCGCATCGTCGCGCCCGACCCGGCGTGGAAGAACCACGCCGCCCGGCTGCGCCATGGTTGTCCATCGCGCACGCCGGCGACGCTGCCGAGTGCCGCGGTCAGCGCCGCGCTCTCTGCCGCCGCCACTGCATCACCCGCACCACCGCCCGCAGCGCCGCTCGCCGTCGACGTCAGGACGGCCATGTCCTCGGGGCGCAGCGCGCGATACCCCTTGCGCGCACGCACCTCGACACCGGGCCGCTTCACCCGCACGCGGATGTTGCGCCACTTGCCATCGAGCGTCTCGTTCGAGGAGTAGTACCCGAGCAGGTAGTACGACGACAGATCCGACACGATGCGCTGCGCGCCCCCGTCGAGATCGTTCGTGTTGATCACGGCCAGGCCGTCGGTGTTGTCGGCGAGCAGGCGCAGGGAGTCCATGCGCACGTCGAGCGACGCGCGATCGCCCATGAGCGTGCCCGGCAGCGTGTTCGACTGGCGGTTGTACCATTCGCCACGGTCGTTCACCATCGTTTCGTCCCGGTCGCCCATGTCCTTGTCGAACGCGGTGAGGCCCCGCGTGTCGAAGGGATAGAACGAGACGTTGTAGCGGTTGGCTTCCTGCGTGAGCGCCATGAACCGCTGCCGGTTGTTCAGCGACGCGTAGTTCATCGCCGTGGTGAAGCAGTCGCCCGACGACATCGCGCCCATTGGGCCGCTTCGGGCGCCACCGACGTTGTTGGTGATTCGTCCATCCGGCCCGATCCCGGTCCGGCCCATCGTCGGCGGTGGCTCGCAGCCCTCGCGGCGCAGCAGGTCCGGCTTCGGCTCGAACATCTGGTAGCCGCTGGTCACCATGATCAGCGCCTTGCGTTCCTCGCGGACGCCGCCGAGGTAGCGCACGAGATCCTCGAGCGACTGGAGCACCTCGTTTTCGCGCCGCCTGCGAATCAGCTGCGCGGCGATCCCCTTGTTGGCGTTCACGTCGCCGCCCGCGCAGCGCGGCATGCCCTCGGGGAAGCACATCTCGAGCTGCTGCTCCTCGGGATGGGGGCGGACGAGGCTCTCGCGCATTCCCCACTGCGTGTGCGTCGCAAGCATGTGGTCGATGGTTTCGGTGCGTCGCGCGAACGTGATCTGCCGCGGGTCCATGTCGGGCGTCATCACGGCAAAGAGGTCCTCGGGCCCGATGAGGCGCTCGAGCATCGTCACGAGCGGCTTGCGCGCACGCACCGCCCCGGCAAACGTCGTGTGCCACGTGTCGAGGTAGATCACGAAGACGCGACGGCGCGGATCGGCAGCCTCGGCACGCCCCTGGTCGCCGCTCACCGGATCGCGCCGCTCCTCGCGCGCGGTCGTCGTCGAGAGCGCCACCCGCTCGAACTGCGTGACCGTCTGCGGCCGCCCGTCCTCGAGCAGTTCGAAATCGTCTGCGGTGAGGTCGGAGACCGGTTGCCCGTTCGCGGTGGGGTAGACGTCCACACGCACGAAGTTGGCCTCCACCCGGAACGCCGGCTGTGTGGGATCGGTGGCCGGTGGTGGCTGTTGCGGGTCCTGGGCCGCCTGTGCGCGCATGGGCGCGGACGAAGGCGTGAGCGCGAGCACGGCGAGTGCCGTGGCACCGAGAACCGTCTGGAGCCGCATGGGGCAACTGTATACCGGGTGCCGGGTGCCGGGTGCCGGGGAGCGGGGAGCGGGGAGCGCGCCCTGCCGAGGGGCGCGTGCGGTACTCGAGGCACGCTTGCGGGCGCCCGGTCCACATCGATGCACGGGCGTTTTCGCCGACGGTAGACTTGTGCCGCAATGCTCACCCGACGCCAACTCCTTCAGCTCACCGGTGCAGGCATCGTTTCGCCAGTGGCGATGCGGTCGTTGCGCGCGCAGGACGACCCGGACGGATGGCGGGAGCCGACCGCGCCCTTCAGGATTGCCGGCCCGATCCATTACGTGGGCACGCGCGGACTGGCGGTGTACCTCGTGACGACGCCGGCCGGGCACATCCTGATCGACGGTGCGCTGCCGGTGTCGGGGCCGCACATCGTCGCGTCGATCGAGGCGCTGCGGGTGGATCCGCGGCAGGTGAAGGTGCTGCTCATCACGCAGGCGCATTTCGATCACGTGGGCACGCTGGCCCATCTGAAGAAGGTCACCGGGGGCCGTGTCGTCGTGATGCGGGGCGACGAGGGCATCCTCGCGTCGGGCGGGAAGACCGACTACCTGTTCGGGGCGGCC
>JAEYZV010000344.1 GCA_023427865.1 Acidobacteriota bacterium | reverse complement strand
GTCGAGGACGGAGGACGAAGGAACAAGGACGGAGGAAATGACGGAGGAAGAGACGAAGGCTGACGGTAGGGCGCGCTCCCCGAGCGCGCCCGCAGATGGGGACGCGCCGGCGTCACCCCGCTGCTGGCGTGTCGTCACGCTCGGGCTCGTGGTCTTCGAACGCGGTGAGCCAGTCGTCGCCGAAGAGCTCGATGGGATGTGGGGCGCGAATCGTGCCGTTTCCACACACCATGTCGTCTGCCGGACAGTAGCGGGAGCATCCCCAGCACACGCGTTCGGGATTCCTGGGCGAGAGCGGCAGCTTCGGTGCGGCCATGTATCGATCGTCCGCTCCGCCGCATCGAACTGCAACGAGAAAGACTCCGCGTCGGGTGCGGAATCTTCAGGGTTGCACGTCAGCCGAGCGTCTGAACCATCCGTCGCCGGAGGTCGGCGTCGGGGAGTTGGCCCGTGCCGGCGGCGGCGTTCTCGCGCATGTGCTCGGGCCGGCTGGTCCCCGGGATGGCGCAGGTGACCGCCGGGTGCGACACCACGTACTTGAGGAGGAACTGCGCCCACGACGTGCAGCCGACCTCGCCCGCCCAAGACGGCAACGGCCGCGACTGCATCCGCTTGAGCAGCCCGCCTCCACCGAACGGCAGGTTGACGAGCACGCCGATGCCGCGTTCGGCGGCGAGCGGGAGCAGCCGCCGCTCGGCGGAGCGGTTGTCGATCGAGTAGTTCAACTGCACCGCGTCGATGGGCACCCCTGTCATCACCGCCTCGAGCTGGTCGTGCGCATCGTCGCGGTAGTGCGTGACGCCGAGGTGCTGGATACGGCCCTCCTTCTTCCAGCCGCGCAGCGTGTCGAGGTGGGTACGCCAATCCACGAGGTTGTGGACCTGCATCAGCTCGATGCGGGTGTCCCGAAGCTTCCGCATCGAGTCCTGCATCTGTGCCACGCCTGCGGCGCGGCCCTCCGTCCAGACCTTCGTGGCCACGAAGGCGGTGTCGTGCGCCGCGAGCGCCTGCAGCAGGTCGCCCGCGACTTCCTCGGACGTGCCGTACATCGGGGAACTGTCGATCACGCGCCCGCCTGCCGCGAAGAGCTCGCGCAGCACGTCCGTGAGCCGCGCGCGGGCCGCAGCATCGGCGCCGACGTCGAAGCCGCGCCACGTGCCGAGACCGATGACGGGCACCTGGACGCCCGACGAGGGCATCGTGCGGATGTGCATGCGAGAGGCGCCTCCCTGCGCCGACGCCTCGCTCGCGAGCGTTGCCGCGCCGAGCGCCGCCGGCAGGAGCTGAAGGAACGCACCGCGTGTCAGGCGCATGCGCAAGGATAGGCCAGGTGCCGCCATCCCGCCCGCGCGCTACCGGACCTACCGGTGCGCCAGCCGGAACTCGGGCGCGGTCTCGGCCTCGTCGAGCACGATCCGCGCGACGTACTCGCCGATCGCGGGCCCCATCTTGAAGCCGTGGCCTGATCCGCCACCGACGATCACGGCGTTGGGCGCACCCGGGTGGCGGTCGATGAGGAAATGCGCATCGGACGTCAGCTCGTACTGGCAGACCTCCGCGCCGAGCAGGGGTGCGTCGGCGAGCGACGGGAAGCGCACGCGCAGGAACGCCCGCGCCTCGGCGAGCGCCTCCGGTGTGTGCGACCGATCGCCGTTGGTGGGGTCGAACGTCGCCCCGTAGGTGTCGTCGGCCACCTTGAAGCCGCGATGCGCGTTGCCGGGAACGCCGTACACGAAGTGCGCGCCGCGGTCGAGCCACACGGGCATGTGCGGCGGCAGCCACCGCATATCGCCGGCGGGCGTGCCGAAGTAGAACGACTCCTGCCGGGAGGGACGAACCCGCGATCCCACGACGTCGGGCAGCAGCGACCCGAGCCATGGGCCGCACGCGAACACGAAGCGGTCCGCGTGCAGGGCGTCGCCGTTGTCCAACGAGATCGATGGCAGCGTGCCGCCCGTCGCAGCGACGACGGCAACGCGGCCCACGATGTAGCGTCCGCCCTCCGCGACGAGCGTCTCGACGACGTGCTCGCAGGCGCGCCGCGCGTACGCAAATCCCGCCCTCGGCTCCCAGAGCACGTGCGTGACGCCGTCCAGGCCGATGTGCGGCCAGCGCGCTCGTGCTTCCGCGACCTCGAGCCACTCGACGGGCAGCCCCTCGGCCTGCATCGGCTCCACCGACGCGCGCCCGAACGCATCGTCGCCGCTGAACATCCAGAGGGCGCCGTTGCGGACGAAGAACTGCCGACGCGCGGCGGCATCGTACTCGCTCCACAGCCGCATGGCGCGCGCCGCCATGCGCGTGTAGATGGCGCGGTCGCCGTAGGTGCCGCGCAGCACACGCGTCTCGCCGCCCGAACTGGCGCGGCCATTCCCCGGCCCCCAGGCGTCGACCAGCGTCACCTCCGCGCCGGCACGACGCAGCATCAACGCCGTCCAGCCGCCGAACGCTCCGGCGCCGATGACTGCAACACGCAATTTCACAATTTCAAGAATTTCAGAATTTCAGAATTTCATCACCAGCACCAACCTTCGAGGCGTTACCGCAGGTGGTGCAATTGGCCGATTCCCCATTCCCCAATTACCCGATTCTCCAATCGCCCAATTCCCAACTCCCCAATTCTGCAATTCTGCAATTCTGCAATTCCCTAGTGCCCCAACCCGCCGCCTTCGCCGCTCAGCTGCTTGGCGAGCTCGCCCATGACCGCCTTCGAGTCCCCGAACAGCATCAGCGTGTTGTCGGCGAAGTAGAGCTCGTTCTCGATGCCGGCAAATCCCGGGTTCATCGTGCGCTTGTTGGCAATCACCGTCCGGGCCTTGTCGGCGTCGATGATCGGCATGCCGTAGATGGGGCTGGACTTGTCGTGCCGCGCCGCCGGATTCACGACGTCGTTGGCGCCGAGGATGATGCACACGTCCACCTGGCTCATGTCGGGGTTGATGTCGTCCATCTCCACGAGGTTCTCGTACGGGATCTCGGCTTCGGCCAGCAACACGTTCATGTGGCCGGGCATGCGACCGGCCACCGGGTGGATGGCGAACCGGCAATCGATGCCCTTCTTCGTCAACTGCTCGAACACGTCACGCACGCGATGCTGCGCCTGCGCCACGGCCATCCCGTAGCCGGGCACGATTACCACGCGATCGGCGTTCTCGAGGATCTGTGCCACGTCCTCGATCGTGGCCGACTTCACGGTGCGCGCCTCGGCCGCCCCGCCCTTTGCCGCCACCTGCCCGAACGCGCCGAAGAGGACGTTGGTGAACGACCGGTTCATCGCCCGGCACATGATGATCGACAGGATCAGGCCCGACGACCCGTCGAGCGCGCCTGCGACGATGAGGAGCTTGTTCTCGAGCACGAAGCCCATGGCCACGGCGGCCAGGCCCGCGTACGAGTTCAGGAGCGAGATCACCGTCGGCATGTCGGCGCCGCCGATCGGCATCACCAGCATCACGCCGAACATCAGCGAGAGCACGATCAGCACCGGGAACAGGAACGTCAGCGACGGGTTGACGATGAGCGCGATGCCGATCGCGACGGCGGCGCCGATGAGCGAGAAGTTGACGATGTTCTGCCCGGGATAGAGCACCGGGCGCGTCGGGAGCACTTCCTGGAGCTTGCCCGCCGCCACCAGGCTGCCCGTGCAGGTCATCAAGCCGAGCGCGACCTCGAAGACGATCGCACCGGTGCGGAACGCGGTGAGATCGCCGTCGTGCAGGAACAGGTAGTACTTGCCGATGCCTACAAGACCCGCGGCCAGACCGCCGAACGCGTGAGAGAGCGCCGTCCGCTGGGGCACAGCGGTGAGCGGCACCCACGAGAGCGGCACGCCGACGATCGTCCCGAGCACGATCGCGATGAAAATCCACGAGTAGCTGACGATGTCGGGCCGCATCAGCGTGCCGCCGACCGCCAGCACCATCGCCGCGACACCCGCGAAGACGCCGTTGCGCGCCGTCTTCGGGTCGCTCATCCACTTGAGCGAGAAGATGAAGAGCGCCGCCGAGACGAGGTAGACGAGATCGATCGCCTGCCCGCTCACTTCGCGCCGTCCTTCTTCTTGAACATCTTGAGCATGCGATCGGTGATCAGGAACCCGCTGACGATGTTCGTCATGGAGGCGAACACCGCCACGGCGGCGAGGATGGTGCTCATCCTGTCGTGCTGGGGGCCGCCGAGGATGATGGCGCCGACGATGGCGATCGCGGAGATCGCGTTGGTGAGCGACATCAGCGGCGTGTGCAGCAGCCGCGAGACGCGGCGGATGACGTCCAGGCCGATGAACGTCGACAGCATGAAGATGAACAGGGCCGTAACGAAATCCATGGATCAGGCCTTTGCGATGGCGTCACGCAACTGCGCGAGGTACTGCGGAATCGCCTCGTAGGGATCGGGCGCCGACTCGTACTCGAGGACGATGTAGCCGCGGTAGCCGGCATCCTTCAGCATCTTCACGAAGCGCGGCACGTCGGTCGGGACCTTCTGCCTGGGCGGCCCCGTCTCGACCTTCAGCTGCACGTTGACCGCATAGGGCACGATCTTCTGCAGTTCGGGAAAGACGTCGGTCGTGTCGACGTTGCCCGAATCGAGGTTGACGCCGAACCACGGCGAGTCGATCGCCTTCAGCGCCGGCAGCATCCGGTCGATCCGGGTCAGGTAGTCGTGGTTCTCGAGCCCGAGGATCACACCGTGCTTCTCGGCGAAGACCAGCGCCTTCTTCAGGTTCCGGATGCCGTTGGCGATGCCCTGCTCCTCGCTCATCCCCTTGGGCGGCACGCCGCTGAACACGCGCACCACCGGCGCGCCGAGCACGGCATAGTGCCCGAGCCACGTCTCGGTGTGGGCCAGCCACTTGTCGAGCTCGGGATCGCCATCGGGCAGCGTGAAGTTGTTGCGGATCGCGCCGCCAGAGATGTCCAGACCGTTGATGTGGCAGCGACGCTTCACCTCGTTCAGGTACGCGCGATCGAACGTCGCCGGGAAGTAGTACGACGTGAGCTCGACGGCGTCCACGCCGAGGGTCGCCGCGTAGTCGACGAACCCGAGCAGGTCCATCGCTCCCTTGGTGCCGGGCTTGGCCTGCAGGTACTGGCGCATCGAGTACGCCGCAAGCCCCACGCGCAGCTGGCTCTTGCCGGCACGGGCAATCGGGGCGGCGCTCGCGCGCACGCCTGGCAGGGCCGAGACCGCGGCCGCCGAGGCCGAAGCCGTGAGGAAGGATCGTCGTGTGATGGTCATGGGAGTGGGCAGAGTGTATCTCCGAAGCGGCCGTCGGCATTCGGCCATCGGCCTTCGCGAAGCGAACAGGACACGGGTGTCAGGACAGGGCAGGACGCCCGTACAGGGCCGCGACGGCCGACGGCCGAGTGACGAAGGCCCGTCCGCAGCCTACCTTGCCCCGAACCAGTACGTCATCTTGACGAGGAACACGTCGTCGGCCGGCGACGTGAAGACGCCGCTCGCATCGCTGGCGAAGTCGAACTCGCCGGTCGACCCGATGTCGCGGCGCTGCTGCGTCCACACGGCATACAGCGTCGAACCCGGGCGGAACTCCCAACGGAACACCGTGTTGGCGCGCAGGGAGCGCACGTTGAAGTCCGGCCGTGCGATCGCGAACGGCGATGCCGCGCCGGCGCCATCCGGGTCGATGATCAGCGTCCCCGTCGGTCCCTGGTCGATCGTGCTGCCGGCATCCTCGCCGTAGCGGACGAACGCGAACGTCCGCGGCGCCTCGATCTCCTTGATGGCGCCGTAATCGCCAGCCGAGATGAGCGGCTGCAGGTAAACCTGCAGCGACGTCCGCGGCGAGGTCGCGACGCTCAGGCGCGTGACCATCGAGACCTCGGTCTGATCGAGCTCGCCGAACACGTACCGCTGCCCGAACGTCCGCGCCGCGAGCGGGTCGGTTCGCGTCGCCAGGTATTGCGCGGCGACGATGTTCCGGCGGACCGCCGGCCCGGCGCTGAGCGTCACGGCCGGTACCGGACGGACGGCGAGGCTCGTCCCTGCCGTGAACGACGAGGCGCCGTACTGCCGCGCCGTGTATCCAGCATCGGTCGTCACCACGGCCACCCGGCGGTTGTCGGTGCTCACCGACAGCTGCGCGCCGACGTTGCCCGGCCGGATCACCGTCGGGCCGCCGCGCGTCAGCTTGTCGTCCCAGACCCGACGCGCGTGCGTGACCGTCAGCGTCGAGCGCCAGAAGTTCCGGTACTGCACGCTGCTGCCCGCCTGCCAGCCGTCGCCCTGCAGCTCGGCGCCGTAGTTCCACGTCCACCATTTCGAGATCCAGGCGGACCGCTCGCGCGTCCAGCCATCGGGCACGAGCTTGCGCCACTGCACCATCGCATGCCCGCCCGCCCGATCGGTCTGCGTGGAGAACCCGAGATCGTTCACCTCCAGGCCGGGACTCATCCCCCACACGCCGAGGTTCACCGTGACGTTGCCGCTGTTGCGATTGAGGTTGGCCTGGCCGGTCCACCCGGCGAGGCTCGTCGCGCCGGGATCGACCGAGACGTGCGGCGCATCCGGACGCTGATAGTACCGCTGCTCGGCGCGCTGGAGGCGCGTGATCGCCCTCTCGCTGCCGTGCACCCAGCTGCCCGCCACGCCGCCATGCAACACCCAGAGGCGGCGCGCGTCGATGAACACGTGGCCATCGACACCGAACATGTGCGCGCGTGACGCCAGCGTCTCGGCCAGGTGCGCAGCGCTCCCGTCGCGGATCACCGAGGTGCCGAGAATGCCGATCCCGGCCCGCGTCCCCAACTCGCGTTGGGCCCGCACGACGGCGTAGTTGGTGAGCGGCTCCACCTCGCGTCGCGTCCGAGCGATGCCGTCGGACAGGCGGGCCTGCTCGCGGCCCGTGACGGCGTCGAGTGCGCCGATCGTCCACCCGCCCTTGGTGCGTCCCACGAGCTTGGCGGCGCCGATGATCGTCGTCGTCGCCGGTACGTCCACGTACGGGCTGCCCGCGATCGGGCCCTGCGGGGCGCGACCGATGCGGCGGCTGTAGAACAGCGTCGGTTCGGGACGGAAGAATCCCCAATACTCGCTCGCGCCGCTGCGGCCGAAGTTGCCGAACACCTTGGCGCCTTCGGTGAAGAACGGGCGGCGCTCCTCGAAGAACACCTCGAACTGCGTCAGGTTGACCACGGCCGGATCGACTTCCACCTGCCCGAAGTCGGGATTGAAGGTGGCGTCGAGCGTGAGGTTGCTGCTGACGCCGTACTTGAGGTCCATGCCGGCGGCGGCAAACGCGCGCACGCCGTCGTTGAAGGGGTTGCCCGGCGATGGCGGCTCGATGAACTCCGCACGTGACGTCACGTACGGCATCAACTCCAGCGTCCCCGGCGGCGTGATGCCGGCGATGCCTTCCAGGTGCGCCATGCGCGAGGCGAGGCCCGCCTCGTTCTTGGGCACCAGTTGCAGCCAGGCCGATTCGTTGCGCCGCTGGATCACGCGCTGGACGTTGATGCCCCACGTGTAGCGATCGGCGCGCGGGAATCGCAGCTGCGACAGCGGGATGCGCATCTCCACGACCCAGCCCTCCGCGTCGATCGCCACCGCGGACGCCCAGACGGCATCCCACGCCGGATCGAGGAACTGGTCGTTGTAGATCAGCGCATCACGCTGCACGCCGGCAGCCGACACGCCGAACTGCGCGCCGGTCAGGTGGTCGTGGTGAGGGTCGAGGTAGACGATGAACGCATCGGCCTCGACCGCCGCGTCGCGGCGCGACAGCTGGCCGACGATGTCTGCGGGATAGCGGTCGTACAGCCGCGCGGCGACGTACAGCGCCTTCTCGTCGTAGGCCACCTGCACGACCGTGTCCTCGCTGGCCGGTTCACCTTCCACCGGGTCGCGTTGCAGGAACCCCGTGACCGGCTCGGCAAGGCGCCAGACCTCGTCGTCCAGGCGTCCGTCGACGACCGGCGCCGAGGGCGCGCGGACCGCCTGCACGTCCCGGGGATCGGCGACCTGGGCCGGTGCCGCCGACACGCGTGCGCCAGCGGCCCCGAGCAGCAGCAGGCACAGGGCGGCGGCACGCGGTCCCACGCGGCGAATTCTAGCGTTCCGGGCCGGTTTGCACCACGTCGCGGCATGACATACGCTGGGCAGGTTCCGGAAGTCCGGTGCCCTCGATGGCCTCAGATCACTGTCCCGCGGGCGCGGGGCGGCAACGCGTCGTTCGGCGCGTGGCCGCCGGCGCGGCCCTCGTCGCCTCGCTCTTCGCCCTTGCCGCCTGCCAGTCGCGCGTGCCCGACATGGCGGGCCTGCCCGAGCAGGTGGACTTCAACTTCCACGTCAAGCCGATCCTGTCGGACAAGTGCTTCGCGTGCCACGGCCCCGACGACCGCGCGCGCAAGGCCGGACTGAGCCTCCACACGCAGGAGGGCGCGTTTGCGACGCTGCCGTCGGGCCGGCGCGCAATAGTGGCGGGCGATACCGGCGACAGCGAACTGGTCCGCCGCATCATGAGCACCGATCCGGCCGTGATGATGCCGGCGCCGGCGTCGCACCTCACGTTGAGCGACCTCGAGAAGGCGACGCTCACCCGCTGGATCGAGCAGGGCGCCACCTGGACGCCGCACTGGGCCTTCATGGCGCCGAAGAAGCCGGCGCTGCCGACCGGCAGCGACATCGGCGACGTGCGCAACCCGATCGATGCCTTCATCCGCGCGGGCCTGCGCGGCACGGGGCTGACGCCGGCGAAGGAGGCGTCGCGCGAGACGTTGATCCGCCGCGTTTCGATGGACCTGACCGGCCTGCCGCCGACACTTGCCGAGCTCGACGCGTTCCTGGCCGATACGTCTCCGGACGCTTACGAGAAGCTCGTCGATCGCCTGCTGGCCTCGCCCGCCTTCGGCGAGCGCATGGCCGCCGACTGGCTCGACCTGGCGAGGTATGCCGACTCGCACGGCTACCAGGACGATGGGATGCGCGACATGTCGCCGTGGCGCGACTGGGTGATCGGCGCGTTCAACCGCAACCTGCCGATTGACCAGTTCATCACCTGGCAGCTCGCCGGCGATCTGCTGCCCGGCGCAACCCTCGAGCAGCGGCTGGCCACGGCGTTCAACCGACACCACATGCAGAGCCAGGAGGGCGGCATCGTTCCGGAGGAGTACCGGACCGAGTACGTGGCCGACCGCGTGAACACGTTCGGCGCGGCGTTCCTGGGCCTCACCGTGGAGTGCGCCCGCTGCCACGACCACAAGTACGACCCGGTGATGCAGGCCGATTACTTCAAGCTGTTTGCGTTCTTCAACAACGTGAACGAGGCCGGACAGATCCCCTACTCCGGCGTGCCGAGCCCCACCGTCACCGTCTCCACCGCCGACGCCGACGCAACGCTCGCGGCGTTGCGCGCCGAGATGGGCCCGCTCGAGGAGGCCACCCGCGTCGACAGGCTCGCCACGGGCCCCGCCTTCGACGCCTGGCTCGCCAGGATGGAGGCCGACGACGCGCCCGCGGTGCGGCTGCCGCGCGCGATCGTTCACCTGCCGCTCGAGAAGATGACGCGGTATGCGTTCGAGAACCGCGCGACACCGCGGCGCAAGGGCACGGTCGGGAGCGAGGAGGAACAGAAGAAGAAGACGGTACGCGAGCCGGTGACCGTGGATGGCCGCGTCGGTAAGGCGCAGCAGCTGGTCGGCGACATGCACATCGACCTCGGCGGACGCGAACAGCGCTTCGCGTTCTTCGAGCGCAACGATCCGTTCTCCTATGCGCTCTGGGTGCGGCGCGACAAGGACGGGGTCGGCGGGCCGATCATGACGCGCTCCGGGGCGGTGATGAACGGCCACCGCGGGTACGAGCTGATGCTGCGCCCCGATGGCACGCTGCACGTCGGCGTGCACCACGTGGCACCGGACAACTCGGTGGACTTCGAGTCGCTCGAGGCGTTGGACGTGGGCACGTGGCATCACGTGGCGGTCACCTACGACGGGTCCAGCCGTGCCGCGGGGCTGCGGCTGTTCGTCGACGGCCGGCTCGCCCGGGTGCGGATCCTCAACGACAACCTCTGGCGCAGCATCATCGAGGAACCGACCGGCAATCACGGGAGCACGCCCTCACTGCGGCTCGGGCGTCGCGGCGACGAGACGCTGTCGGACGTCTCGATCGACGAGTTCTACGTGTTTGCCGACCAGCTGACGGCGCTCGAGGTGGCAGCGCTCGCCAATCAGGGCTCCGCGGGCGCAGAGCGGCCTCGGACGATCACCGACCGCTCCGGCTCGGGGCTGCCGCGGCAGAGCGCTGACCGCCGGGCGCGTCCGGCGGCTACACCATTGGACACGGCGGCTGCACCGATGGAGCCGACGAAGGGCTCTGGAGGGCACGCGGCGGCAGTGTCACGAGAGGCGCTCGCCGACCACTGGGTGCGGAGGGTGGCGCGGCTCGGCGAGCGGGAGCGACGCCAGCTGCAGGCCCTGCGCGGCAAGGAGAACGCGATCATCACCGCGCTGCCGCAGGTCATGGTGATGCGCGACCTGCCCGCGGAACGGCGGCGCCCGACGTTCATCCTGGCGCGGGGCGCCTACGATGCGCCGACCACGGAGGTCGAGGCCGACACGCCGGACGTGCTGCCGCCACTCGACGAGTCGCTGCCGCGCAACCGTCTGGGGCTGGCACGCTGGCTGTTCTCGCCGGAGCATCCGCTCGCGTCGCGCGTGCTCGTCAACCGCTACTGGGCGCTGATCTTCGGCAACGGCATCGTGTCCACGCCCGAGGACTTCGGCAACCAGGGCAAGCTGCCGACCCATCCCGAACTGCTCGATCATCTCGCGGTGACGTTCCGTGAAGGCGGGTGGAACCTCAAGGGCCTGCTGCGGCAGATGGTGACGTCGGCGACCTACCGGCAGGACTCGGCTGCGTCGGCGCAGGCGCTCGAGATCGATCCCGCGAATGCGAAACTGGCACGCGGACCGGCGTATCGGTTCGCTGCCGAGCAGATCCGCGACAACGCGCTGGCCGCGAGCGGGCTGCTGGTGCGGACGATCGGCGGCAGGAGCGTGTACCCGTACCAGCCGCCCGGGCTCTGGGAGGAACTCGCCACGCGCAACGCGACCTCCTACGTGCAGGGCAAGGGCGACGACCTGTACCGGCGGAGCGTGTACACCGTGTGGAAGCGCACGACGCCGCCGCCGTCGGCCATCAGCTTCGATGCGGCCGAACGGCTGCTGTGTACCGTGCGCCGGCAGCGCACGAGCACGCCGCTGCAGGCACTCGTGCTGCTCAACGACGTGCAGTACGTGGAAGCGGCGCGCGTGCTCGCCGAGCGGCTGCTGCTCGAGGGCGGCGACACGCCGGAGGCGCGCATCACGATGGCGTACCGGCTGATCACGAGCCGGTCGCCGAGCGCCACGGAAATGAAGGCGGTGCGGGCGCTGTACGAGTCCCAGCGCGCGGCCTATGCGGACGAGGCGGTCGCCGCGCGCGCCCTGGCCAGCAGTGGCGAGAAGCCCCGCGCACGGGCACTTCCGCCCGTGGATGTCGCGACGTGGACCGTCGTCGCGAGCACGATCATGAACAGCGATGCAGCGGTGAACAAGCGATGAAGGCCCTCGAAGATCTCAAGTTCAACGCCACCCGGCGTCACTTCCTGTCGGCGGCGAGCGTCGGCATCGGCTCGGTGGCCCTCGGGTCCCTGCTCGACCCGGCCAGCCTGTTC
>JAEYZV010000288.1 GCA_023427865.1 Acidobacteriota bacterium | reverse complement strand
GTGCTGACCTCCTGTTACCTGGCTCGGCGCGTTCGGGAAACGCGCCCTACCGATCTCCCCGGCGCGCAGGACCTACGTGGATCCGGCGACACTGTGACCGGCGATCTGGCTTCCTGTCACCTGTGCTGCCGCGGCTCGCGCCGTGCGCCGGCGACGTCGCGGTGTCAGCACCCATGAGGCAAGGCGGTCGAGGAGCAGGCCGAGGATGCCTATCACGATCACGGCCGCCATCAGTTCGGCGTACGCGAACCGATCGCGGGCGTCGAGGATGAAGTAGCCGAGCCCCGAGTCCACGCCCAGCATCTCGGCTGGCACCAGGATGATCCACGCGGTCGTCAGGCCGAGGCGCAGTCCCGTGAGCACGTCCGTGCGAACACCGGGCCAGATGATCGTGCGCAGGAGTTCGACGCGGTTCGCCCGGAGACTGCGACCGAGCATCAGCCACTGGCGATCGAGCGAGGTCACGGCCGCACTCGTGCTGAGTGCGATCGGCCACATCGCGCCGATGGCGATGAGGAAGTACACGGGCGGATCGCCGACGCCGAACCAGATGATCGCGAGCGGCGTCCACGAGAGCGGCGAAATCATCCGCACGAACCCGGTCACGAGCCCGGTCGCACGCGCCACCAAGGGGATGCCGCCGACGGCGAGGCCGAGCGGCACGCCGATGAGCGTCGCCAGGCCGAGGCCCACCGCGATGCGCCGGACGCTCGCGGCCACATGCCGCGTCAGCGTGCCATCGGCAAGCAGGTCGACGAGCGCGCGCACCGCTCGGTCCGGGGCGAACGCGGACTGGAAGCTTCCCGGCTCGACGAGCAGCCGGATGGCCGCCCACCACGCCCCGACGCAGACCGCGAGGCCGAGCAGCGGCGTGGCCAGCGCCAGCACCCGCGCGCGCCGGCTCACCACGCGATGCGTTCCTCCCGCTGCAACGAGGGATCGACGTCGAAGCGCGCGGCGCCGCCGGCCGCCTCGATCGCCACGCGCGCGAAGCGATCGTCCACGAGCGCGCCGTGCACGTCCGCCGGATCGAGGCCTGCGAGGAACGCCGCGTCACCTTCCACGACCGTCTTCTTCAACTCCCGCACCAGGGCTTCGGTGTAGGAGGCGTACGGGAACGGCTGGAAGCCGATGCGCGCCGTGTCCCAGTCGGTGTGCTGGATGGCGCCGGTGGGACCGTACTCCGACTCGTCGTAGTACGTGAGCGCGCGCTCGATCACCGGGCGCGGCTGCGGCAGGTAGCCGTGCCCCTCGCTCGAGAGCCGCCGCGCGGCCTCGCCCGGCTGCTCGCGGGCGTAGCGCTGCGCGCGCGCCAGGCTGCTGATCACGGCCTGCGTGTAGCGCGGTCGCTGCTGCACGTCCTCGTCGTGCATGACCACGACGCAGCAGGCGTGTTCGAACCACACGTCCGGCATGAAGCGGAGGATGCGCCCGACGCGGTTGACTTCCGCCACCGCGTTGAACGGGTCGGCGACGATGTAGCCGGCGATCGCGCCATTCGCGAGCCCAGGCGGCATGTCGGGCGGGGCCATCACCACGAGCTTCACCTCGCGGGGGCCCGGCGTGCCGGTGGTCACCGCCGTCAGGCCGGATTCACGCAGCAGGCCCTGGAGCACGACGTTGTGCACCGAGTACCAGAACGGGATGGCGACCGTCGTGCCTCCCAGATCGGCGACGGTGCGCACGCGGTCGGCGACGGTCAGCGCCGAGCCGCCCGTGTGGTTCCAGGCGACGACCTTCAGCGGCACCTGGCGCCCGAACCGCAACCAGATCGTCATCGGCATCAGCAGGTGCACGACGTCGAGCTGCCGTGCCTGGAACGCCTCGGCGATCTGTGACCAGCCGCGGAACAGCGTCGGCGCGGCCGCCTCGAGTCCGGCCTCGGCGTAGTAGCCCAGGCCGTGCGCCAGCACCAGCGGCGTCGCATCGGTAATCGGCAGGTAGCCAATCCGCAGTGCGGTCTTCTCGAGTGCGTCGCCGCCCGCCGGCGGGGTCGCCTGGGTGGCCGGTGTGTCCGAAGCGTCGCGGCAGGCGGCAAATGCCGCACCCGCCAGGCCGAGTCCGGCTCCACGCAGAAGGGCGCGTCGGCTGAATGGCGAGAGGAAAGGATCAGCAGGCAAGGGATCTCCGGTCACACGGCGACGGCGGCCGGCACCTGAAGGCGCGCCGTCCGCGAGGCGAGTTGGCTGTACGCACGAATGACGATCTCGCGGGTGACCGCCAGTCGCGAGGGCTCACGTTCTTCGGCCGAGAACCGCCATGCCTGGCAGATCCGGCCCGGTGATGGCGACATGAGGGCCACCCGGTGACCGAGGCGCACGGCTTCGTCCACGTCGTGGGTCACGAGCACCACGGTCAGCCCGAGACGCTGCTGCAGGTCGAGCAGCCACTGCTGCATCGACGCACGGGTCAGCGGGTCGAGCGCGGCAAACGGTTCGTCGAGCAGGATCACGCGCGGCTGCGTCACCACCGTGCGCGCGAGCGACACGCGCTGGGCCTGCCCTCCGGACAACTCGTCCGGGTAGGCACCGGCGAGATCGCTCAGGCCGAACTGCGCGAGCGTCTCCTCGACGATGCCGTCGCGAGCCGCGTCGCGATTGGCGGCGTAGCCGAGACCGAGCGCGACGTTCTCCGCCACCGTGAGCCACGGCAGCAGCAGCGGCTGCTGGAAAACGATGCCGACGTCGCGCCGGTGATCGCCCGGCGCGACCTCGACGTGGCCCTCGTCGAGACGCTCGAGCCCGGCGATCACGCGTAGCAGCGTGCTCTTGCCGCAGCCGCTCGGGCCGAGCAGCACGAAGAGCTCCCGGTCGTCGACGGCGAGATCGAGCTGCTCGAACACGGTCAGCGTGTGCCCATGGTCGCGAAAGCGACGCGTGGCACCGGTCAGTCGAAGCGGGACAGCAGCCATCGCAGTTGCACCTCCGTGGGCGCCTGAACCGGCAGGAAGGCGGCCTCGCGCAGCCGGCGCGCGGTGCCGCTGTGGAGCATGTAGCCGCGCCCGCCCATGGCCTTCTGCTCGAGGGCCACGGCATCGACCGACAACTGCCCCCACGCCAGCCGCAGCGCGAGCAGATCCCGTCGCGCGAGCCGCGTGCGTTCCGGATGCGACGCCATGCGGCGCAGCCGCTGCTCGGCTTCCTGGGCGCGTGCCTGCAACGCGTGCAGGTCGGGGCGCAGCACCTCCGCCGCGCCGCGGAGGGCGCCCTCGGCTTCGGACAGCGAGCGCACCGTCAGTCCCCAGCAGAACGCGCTCTGCAGCAGCAGGAACGTCGGGAAGATGGATGCGACGAACGTCGTGAAGTCGCTCGTCAGGACGTGATCGGGAGCGATCACCGCGGCGTCGAACGCCGGCGCGGTGCTGGCCGTGGCCTGCAACGCCAGCAACTGCGGGTACTCGGGCAGCACGAGTCCGGTGGTCGACTGCGTGTACGCGAACACCACGCGGTCGTCGGGGTCGTCGGCGTTGGCGGCCGCCGCCACCGAGAGGAACGGCGCCTCGAGGTTGGACGCCCACGGAATGCGGCCCGTGACCACCAGGCCGCCGTCCAGCCGTCGCCGGAACGTGAGGGGCAACGGCGTGCCTGCGAGGAAGTTCGCGGTCGCCGTGGCGAACGACGTGGATCCGATGACCTCGCCCGACACCAGGCGGGGCAGCGCGTCCGGCCGCAGCGCGCAGGCCGCGTCGGCCTGGTGCAGGTACTCGATCGCCATCCGATGCGCCCACAGCGCGAACGCCTGGCTCATGTCGTCGAGGGCGACCGTCGCCGTGACCTCGCACATCCGCTCGAATGCGGCGGGCGTGTCGCGGTGGAGTACGCCGAGTTCCACCGCCTCGAGCGAAGCGAGGTACGCGAGGCCCTCGCGGAGCGTGCAGCGGCAGGCGTCGACCTCCGGCGCGCGCGGTCCCACGAAGCCGCGAATCGCCTCGTGCAGCGCGTCATCGGTCAGCAGGCGTGGGCCGGCGCAGAGCAGCGACATCGAGTCAGCCCAGCCGGGTCAGGCGATCCACGGGAGTGGACACCGCGTCGCGCGCGCGACGGACGGCGTCCTCGTCTGGCGCGTCGTAGAGGCACAGGCACTTGGCCATGTCCTCGCGCACGTAGGTGCGAAGAAAGCGCGTCTCCGGCACGTTGGCGTAGAGTGGCGCCTTCTCGCGCTTGCGGTTCAGGTACTGCTCCATGCTGATGCCCTTCGGGATGTCCCACTCCACGAGGTACTGCGCTCCGGCCTTGCTCGCCTTGAGATCGGCGAGGTCGGCGCCGACCAGCCGCACGGGCACCGCGCTCTGTGCCGGCAGCGCGCTCTCGCGCACGGCCGTGTCGATGGCCGCGGCGTCCTCGTGCTCGACGATGCCGTAGACCACTCCGGCGTCGATGCCGACCTGCACTTCGATGAGCTCGCCGTCGGCCTGGCGCGCAACATCGGCGAACTGCGCCACGAGGGCGTCGATCTCGGCGGTCGAGCCCTGCGGAAGGGGCGTTTCAATCAGGAACAAGGGCATGCATGTCTCCGCCGGACAACGAAAAAGCCCGCATCCTGCAAGAGGAGGCGGGCTCGTGTGGTCCGGCACCGTGTGATCGCTGGTGCTACGTTCTCGTCCGTCGTCCTCCACGCGGCTGCACGCCCCTGCACACGCAGGAGCCGCACATACAACACGGACAGGAGGCGACGGGGACGGTGCTCATGTCGACCCCCACATCGTACACGGGGCCGCGCACGCGACGCGCCCCGTGACTGTCATACGCGGCGACTCATCTCGACGACTCGACGGCAGCCCAGCCATCGGTCGGGCGACCTGCACGGGCGTCGCGCCGCCGCGCCGTACCTGCCAGTACCGGTCCTGGGCGTAGCATCATGCCGGAACGGCAGTGCTGGGATGCGTGGGCACATGAACGGACGTGACACCGAACACGGCGAGAGGGAACCGCCCGAGGGCATTCACCTGCACGCCGACAACGTGACCTACACGTTCGGCGACGTCGTTGCGCTCGATGGCGTGACGCTGTCGGTGGCGCGCGGGCAGTGCGTCGCGCTCGTCGGCGAGAGCGGCGCCGGCAAGACGACGCTGCTGCGCTGCTTCAACCGGATGATCGTCCCGTCGAGCGGTGTGGTGCGGGTGGGCGACGGCGACGTGTCACGACAGCCCCTCGCCGGGCTGCGCCGCGGCATCGGGTACGTCCCGCAGCACGGCGGGCTCCTGCCGCACTGGTCGGCGCTTCGCAACGCCGCCATGGTGCCGGACCTGCTGCGGCGGCAGGATGCCGCCAGCGCGGCAGCGCGAGCGCTCGAGCTGGTCGGCCTCGCGCCCCGAGAGTTCGGGCATCGCTACCCGGGTGAACTGTCCGGCGGCCAGCAGCAGCGTGTGGCGCTGGCCCGCGCCATCGCCGCGCGACAGCCCGTCCTGTTGATGGACGAGCCGTTCGGTGCGCTCGACGCGATCAGCCGCTCGGAGCTGCAGGCGCTGTGTGCGTCGCTTCGCCGCGAGCTCGGCGTGACGACGCTGCTCGTCACCCACGACGTGCTGCAGGCCGACTTCCTCGCCGACGAGATCGTGGTCATGCGCGCGGGTCGCATCGAGCAGCGCGGCACCCTGGCGACGCTCGCGCGGACGCCGGCGACCGCCTACGTCGAATCCCTCCTCGCGCGAGCGCTGGCGGGTGGAAGGCGGCGGTCGGACCGATGATTCGAACGCGTACCGTCGCGACGATGCTGGCCCTTGTCTCCGTGACGGTCGTGGCGACCGCGATGGCGCAGGCGCCGACGGACGCGCCGATCGTCGTCGCCTCCAAGCCGTTCGGGGAGTCGTACCTGCTCGCGGAGATGTTTGCGCAGGTGCTCGAGGCACGCGGCATTGCTGTGGTTCGCCGGCCGGGCCTCGGCAGCACGGAGATCGTCTTCGAAGCGGTGCGAGTCGGGAGTGTCGACGTGTACCCCGAGTACACGGGCACCGGCCTGCTCGTGATCCTCGAGGACGACCTGCCGCACGAAGCGCTTGCCGATCGCCGCCGCGTCTTCACGCACGTCGCCGAGGCGTTCTCGGCAAGGTACGGCGTGCGCTGGCTGCCGCCGCTCGGGTTCGAGAACACCTACGCGATTGCCGTGCGGCCCGACACGGCACGGCGGCACGGCCTGCGGTCGCTCACCGATCTCGCCCGCGAGAGCGCCGCGCTGACCGCAGGTTTCACGCCCGACTTCATCCAGCGGCCCGACGGGCTCGAAGGCCTCACGCGCGCGTATGGCGAGACCATCCGGCCGCCGTCGGTGCGGCCGCTGCTGCCGGCGCTCAAGTACCAGGCGCTGGCTGAAGGCGCCGTGGACGTCATCGACGGCTTCTCCACCGACGGCCTGCTCGCACGCTACGACCTCGTGGTGCTCGAGGACGACCGTCGGTTCTTTCCGCCCTACGAGGCGGCCGCGCTCCTCGGGCCGCGAGCGTCGGACCGGGCCGACGTGGTGTCGGCGCTCACGCTGTTGAGCGGCAGGCTCGACGAGGAAACGATGCGGCGGCTGAACCGGCGCGTCGAGGTGGATCGCGAGGACGTGCGGCAGGTCGCGTCGGACGCACTGGAATCTCTTGGAGCGACGGCAGCCGTGGGGGCGTCGCGAACGGCAGCCGGGCGGCGCGCGGAATCGCCCGACGACAGCGCGGGGCGCGCCGATGCGTCCTTCGCTGCGTACGTGTGGCACAGACGAGCGACGCTCGTCCGGCTGACGGGACGCCACCTGTTGCTCGTGGCGCTGGCGCTCGCCGGTGCGGTGCTCGTCGCGCTGCCCATCGGGCTGGCGCTCGAGCGCGCTCGTGCCATCGCGGGGCCCGCGCTCGGCGGCCTCGGTGTCGTCCAGACCATCCCGAGCATCGCGCTGCTGGCGTTCATGGTCCCGTTCCTGGGAGTCGGCGTCGTCCCTGCGCTCGTTGCCCTGTGGCTGTACGCGCTGTTTCCGATCGCTCGCGGTACCTACACCGGCGTTCGCGATGCGGATCCGGCCGCCGTGGAGGCCGCCGAAGCACTGGGGATGACTCCTCGACAGCGACTCCTGATGGTCCGGCTGCCGCTCGCGGCTCCGGTGATCATGGCGGGCGTACGGACAGCCGCCGTGATCACCGTCGGCCCCCCCCCCCGCGCGGGCGTCAAAGGAGCCCGACGTCTCGGCGAGCCCCTACTCACCCGC
>JAEYZV010000235.1 GCA_023427865.1 Acidobacteriota bacterium | reverse complement strand
GCCTTCGGCCGTCGCGACTCGTACCCTGGACGGCTTTGGTCAGTCGGCCTCGCATGGTTCTGCGACAGGACGCGATCGACGGCCGACGGCCGACCGACGAAGGCCGTTCTTCAGTCCTTGTACGGATCGAACTCGTTGGCCCCGGCCATGACGACGATCAGCGGGCGCAGGGTGTGGAGCACGCGGACGGTGCCGCGCTGATGCTCGAGGACGTCCGGCAGCCGGCGATAGACGTGCGGACTCTCGTCCGTACCGCCGCCGCGCAACACCACGCCCTTGCGCGCGATCCACTCGCGCATCATCTGCGGCGACACGGCGCCGCGCTGCTTCACCTTCCCCGTGCGGCGATCGAACTTCCCGGCGGCCTGCGTGCGCGACATCACCCGTCCTGCGCCGTGCACCGTCGAGAAGAGCGCACGCCGCTGCAGGTCGTGGATCTCCGGCGCCACGTGTCGCGCCGTGTCCACCCCCTCCACGATCACCGCATCGTCGCCCATCGAGCCGCCGATGAAGCTGCGCTGGCCCGGGAAAGCGGGCGTGGCGCCCTTGCGCACCACGATGAGCTCGTCGCCCCAGTGCCGTTCCCGCCAGGCGAAGTTGTGGTGGTTGTGGACGAGAGCCTCCTCCCGTGCGTCGAGCAGCGCAACCACCTTGCGCGCCACCCACTCGCGTCCGGCGTAGGCGTAGCGCCCGGCCAGCGTCATCAGCGCCCAGTAGTCATGTCCAAGAGGCTTGCCGAGCTCGAGCAGGACCTCCTTCTCGGGCACGCGCGCACCCCACTTGCCGCCCTGCGAGAGCGAGAGGAACGCGGATGCGACGGTGTGGCCGAAGCCGCGGCTCCCGAAGTGCACGCCAACCCAGATGCGGTCCTGCTCGTCGGCGAACACGTCCACGTAATGGTTGCCGCTGCCGACCGTGCCGAGCTGCGAGCGCGCCTTGTCGCGAAGGCGGTTGCGCTCGTTGCCGGGCACCGCGTCCCAGGCATCGTCGGCAAACAACGGGTCGTCGGTAGGGGCATCGTCGGCCCGGTTGCGACGGCCGATGCCGAAGCTGATGCTCGACTGGATCTCGTCGGCGAGGAGACCGAGGCGAATGGTGCGCTCGGTCTCGGTCTCGCCGAACTCCTGGAGCACGCGGTTGGTGCAAATCGCCGCGTTGCCGCAGGCGATGTCGAAACCGACGCCGACCACCGACACCTGCTCTCGGTAGGCGGCGACGCCGCCGATCGGCATCACGTAGCCGACGTGGCCGTCGGCCATCAGCGCCGCACGTTCCGCCCGCGACGCGACGTCGCGGAACTGCGCGAGCGTGCCGGCGTCGTGCTCGCCGAAGATCTGCATGCTCGAAGGCTACCGCGTCCCGGGCGGAGGATGAACGGCCAGGCTGAGACACCGGGCCGTACCGGCTACGGCGCGGTCGGGGCTCGCAGGCGCCGGGCTCGCGTGTGTCACGATGAGGCGCTCATCGGAGACTCCGCATGCTGGACCGTGTCGTCACCCACCTGCTCGTCATTGCCGCGAGTTCGACCTTCGTGATCGCCGTCCAGCCCGCTCGTGGACAGGACGTGCAGCGCTCCGCACTTCACGACTTCCGCGTCGAGACCGTCGTCGAGGGACTGCTCGTGCCGTGGGCGATGGCGTTCCTTCCCGGCGGCGACATGCTCGTCACCGAGCGCGCCGGACGCTTGCGTGTCGTCCGGAACGGGCAACTGCTCCCCGACCCGGTCGCAGGTGTGCCGCCGGTGAGGGCCGGCGGCCAGGGCGGTCTGATGGACGTCGTCCTGCATCCCGATTTCGCCGGGAACCGGTTCGTGTACCTGACCTACTCCAAGGCGAGCCCCGACGGGAAGCGAAACACCACGGCCGTCGTGCGCGGGCGCTATGAGGACGGACGCCTGTCGGGCGTCGAGGAACTGCTCGAGGCCAACGCGTGGTCGGAAGGCCAGGGCCACTTCGGGTCGCGCCTCGCGTTCGATGGCAAGGGCCACCTCTTCATCACGATCGGCGATCGCCAGGTGTATCCGGACGGCGACCTGACCAGGCACCCGGCACAGGACCTCGCGACGCACCACGGCACGGTGCTGCGGCTTCATGACGATGGGCGGGTGCCGCGTGACAACCCGTTCGTCGGCCGGGCTGGTGCGCTGCCCGAGATCTGGAGCTACGGTCACCGCAACGCGCAGGGCCTGGTGTACGACGATGCGACGGGCAATCTGTGGCTCACCGAACACGGCCCGCAGGGCGGGGACGAGCTCAACCTCGTGGAACCGGGGAAGAACTACGGCTGGCCGGTCGTCGGCTTCGGCGTGATGTACCGCACGGGCGCGGCGATCCATCCAGGGACCATGCGCGACGGTCTCGAGCCGCCCGATCACGTGTGGGTGCCGTCGATCGCGCCGTCCGGCCTCGTGCTCTATTCGGGCACGCGGTTCCCGGAATGGCGTGGGAGCCTGCTGGTCGGCGCGCTCGGGCAGCAACTCGTGCGACTCACGCTCGACGGCACACGCGTGACCAACAGCGAGCAGCTCCTGCAGCGGCGCGGACGCATCCGTGACGTACGGCAGGGACCGGACGGGCAGGTGTACGTCGCGTTCGAGAACCGCGAGGGT
>JAEYZV010000216.1 GCA_023427865.1 Acidobacteriota bacterium | reverse complement strand
AGCCTGGGACTGACGATCAAGGACCGCGGCGGCCGCGTCGTGCCCATCGACGACCCTCGCCTCGATCCGATCTGGGCGGCGTGTGGCCGCCTCGGGTTGCCGGTGCTGATCCACTCGGCCGATCCCGTGGCGTTCTTCCAGCCGATCGACGCGCGCAACGAGCGCTGGCTGCAGCTGAAGCGACATCCAGACTGGAGTTTTCACGGCCCGGAGTTTCCTGCGCGCGAGGAAGTGCTGGCGCAGCGCGATCGCGTGATCGCCAGGCACCCGCGGACGACGTTCGTCGGCGCGCATCTGGGCGACAATGCCGAGGACCTCGCGGCTCTCTCCCGTCGCCTCGAACGCCTGCCGAACTTCGTCGTCGATCTCTCGGCACGCGAGGCGGAGATCGGGCGCCAGCCGTACACCGCGCGCCGCTTCTTCCTGCGCTGGCAGGACCGCATCCTGTTCGGCACCGACAGGTACCCGGGGCGTCCCGACCAGCCGCGGCACCGGCTGTACTACCGGCTCCTGGAGACCGACGACGAGTACTTCAAGTACTACGACCATCCCTTTCCGCCGACTGGCGAATGGCGGGTATACGGGCTGCACCTGCCCGACACCGTGCTCGAGAAGATCTACCGGACCAACGCCGACCGCGTGCTCGGCTGGCGCGTTGCCGACCGCGCGCGGTGAGTCCCTCGCGGATACGTCCGGGCGCTGCCCGACGGGAACGTCGGGAATGAACGGCTGCGGCTCGGGAACCTCGATGACGTGATGAGCGGCGACGCGATGCGGGCGCGACGTCGCGGCTGACCAGGCACGGCAGCGTCGGCGCCGAGGCGTGGCGAGACGTCCACTTACAGGTCGAAGATCTTCCCCGGGTTCATGATGCCGTCCGGATCGAGCGCCCGCTTGATGGCGCGCATCATCGCGATGGCGCCCTCGCCGGCCTCCTCACGCAGGAACGCCATCTTGCCGAGCCCGATGCCGTGCTCGCCGGAGCAGGTGCCGCCCATCGACAGCGCGCGCCGCACGAGCGCGTGATTGAGGCGCTCGGCCACCTTCCAGTCCGCCGCGCTCGCCGGATCGATCAGGTAGCCGAAATGAAAGTTGCCGTCGCCGACGTGGCCGAGCACGTAGTGCGGCAGTCCGGTCGCCTCCGCTTCGGCCGCGGAGGCCAGCAGGCAATCGGCGAGCCGCGAGATCGGCACGCAGGTGTCGGTGGAAATCACGCGACGGCCCGGATGCGCGTGGATGGCGGCGAAGTAGGCGTTGTGGCGTGCCGTCCACAACCGTGCGCGGTCCTCGGGCGTGCTCGCCCACGCGAACGCGTCGCCGTCGTGCTCGGCAGCGATCTCCTGCGTGCCGCGCGCCTGGTCGGCCACCTCCGACGTCGACCCGTGGAACTCCATCAGCAGCATCGGTTGCTCGGGCAGGGAGAGCGACGAGTGCGCGTTCACCATCCGCACCGTGCACGCGTCGATCAATTCGCACCGTGCGATGGGGATCCCCGCCTGGATGACGTCGATCGCGGTGCGGACCGCGCGGCCGACGTCGGGGAACGAGCAGGTGGCCGCCGCGACGGCTTCCGGCAACGGGTGGAGCTTGAGGGTGACCTCGGTGATGACGCCGAGCGTGCCCTCGCTGCCGATGAACAGGCGTGTCAGGTCATAGCCGGCGCTGCTCTTCTTCGCGCGCGTGCCGGTGCGGATCACCTCGCCTGCTGCCGTCACCACTTCGAGCGCCAGCACGTTCTCGCGCATGGTCCCGTAGCGCACGGCATTGGTCCCACTGGCTCGCGTTGCGCACATGCCGCCGATCGTCGCGTCGGCTCCCGGGTCGACCGGGAAGAACAGGCCCTTGCCCTCGAGCGCGCGGTTCACCGCGGTGCGCTTCACGCCTGGCTGCACCGTGATGGTCATGTCCTCGGTATGGACGGCGATCGTGCGCGCCATGCGGCTGACGTCGAGGCTGATGCCGCCGTGGATGGCCAGGAGGTGGCCTTCGAGCGACGAGCCGGCTCCGAACGGGATCACCGGCGTGCGATGGTGCGCGGCGAGTCGCACGGCGGCGCTCACGTCCTCTGTCGATTCGGCGAAGACGACGGCCGCCGGCGGTGGCACGGACGTGAACGCCGACTCGTCGCGGCCGTGCTCCTCGCGCACCGAGCGGACGGTGGAGCAGCGTTCGCCGAATCGCGCCTTCAGCGACTCGATGAGCGCGTCGGGCACGTTGCGGGGCGCGACGCGCAGCACTGGGCTGGGGATGTCTCCCGGCGACATGCCGCCACGATATCGCAGCGCGGCAGCTGTGGATGGGTGGAGGCGGCAGTCCCGGCGGTCAATCTGCACCGCGCAGGCGGCCGATTGTCAGTCGTCGGTCTGCGCATCTCCCAGGAGCGCGCGGACACGAGGCTCTATCGCCTCGAGCGTCATCTGGCCCGGGTGGTACAGCCGGATGATGCCCTCACGGTCGACGAGTACCAGCGTCGGCGTCGTGCTGACGCCGTAGCGGAGATGGTTCGCGGCATCGAGCGGCACGGGCACGTCGTCCAGTACCGGGTAGTACTGCTGCTTCACCTGTGCGATATAGACCGCCTCCTTGTCGGGCGGCGCCTCGGCCCCCGCCTGCACGTACCCGTATCGCTGCGTCGGCGCCACGATGACGAGTCCTGCATCGCCGTACGTGGCTGCCAGCCGCTCGAGCACCGGCGCCATCCGCTTGCAGTCGGAACACCAGTGCGCCCAGAAGAACAGCAGCACCACCTTGCCTTTCAGGTCGTCGAGTGATGCACGGGACGCCCCGACGTGCTCGGTCGTCGAGAGCGCGGGCGCGGCAGTGCCTTCGAGACTCAGGAGGTTGATGTTCTTCTGGATCCGCTTCTCGACCGAGGTGCCGCTGTGCGCCTGCCGCTCGCGTTCGAGGAACAACAGCGCCTCGGTGCGCGCACCGCGCCGCGCTTCGAGTTGCCCGAGCACTTCCACGGCGGCGCCATAGGCAACCGGCAGCCTCGGTTCGTCGTCCATGCCGCGCGCCTTCAGGAGCGCCACGGCCTTCTCGTACGTCGCGAGCGCGTACGTCTCCGCGGCATCGAGCCTGTCGGCCGCAAGGTGTCCCCGCGCCAGCCACGAGTACGCCTCCAGCCATTCCGGCGTCTCACCGTGCTCGGCGGCGAATGCCGCAACCGTCGACTCGGCCGCCACCATGTCCCTGGCGGCAATGGCCGCGCGGACCTGCTGCACGAGGGTCCTCGGCGCCGGCTGGACCTGCGGAGCCGTCGAGGCGTCGGGCACGACCTGTCGCTCGCACCCGGCCGCCACGAGCACAGCCAGCAGCACCGCGGCGGTCC
This sequence comes from Acidobacteriota bacterium, assembly GCA_023427865.1. Taxonomy (GTDB): domain Bacteria; phylum Acidobacteriota; class Vicinamibacteria; order Vicinamibacterales; family Vicinamibacteraceae; genus Luteitalea. The sequence continues at coordinate 4,328 of JAEYZV010000216.1, read as the reverse complement.
GCATCATCGGGAGGCTCCAGGCGGATTCGTCCTCGCCGGCGCAGCCGAGGGGCGCAGGATCACGTACGTCGGCAGCCCGACCGACTTGAAGCGCGTAAGCAGGGACCGCGCCGGCTCCTCATCGGGATCCTCGGCCTGCACCTTCACCTTCACGTACTTCTCGAGCGCGGCCACGACCTGCGGATCCTCGAACGTGGTCGAGTCCATCGTCAGGCAGTTCTTGCACCAGGTCGCCCAGAAGTCGATGAGCACGGGACGCCCGTCGCGCTCCGCCTCGGCCAGTCCCTCGCCGAGCGAGGCCGTCCAGCCCTCCTGCAGCTTGTCCTGCACGCTCCGGCTGACCTCGCTGGCGTCGACCCAGCGGTTGGCGAACAACGTGTATGCCAGGTAGCCGTAGTACGCCGCGGTCACGAGGATGAGCACGCCCATCGCCTGCTTCACGCGCACCATCCAGGCGCCAGGCCTGGGCAGCCACGCCATGCCTGCGCCGGCAAGTGGCCACGGAATGGCCATGCCGACGCCGAGCACGAACGGCAGGGCGAGCGCAATCGACGTGCCTCCGGCATACAGGCTGCTCGAGAACAGCACGACCTGGATGACCACCGGCGCCACGCAGGCGCCCGCGAGCAGTGCCGCCACCGCCCCCATCGTGAACGCGAGCGGGAACGATCCACGCCGGCCGCGCGTGTCGGGGCCGCGGGCCAGGTTCGAGAAGTCGATGTGGATCACGTCGAACATCGCGAGCGCGAGCAGCACGAAGAGGACGGCAATCGCGAGGTTGAACCACGGAGACGCGTTGATGGTGCCGAACGTGCCCGCCGTGAGGATGACGATGAGGCCGAGCACGCCGTAGACGAGTGCCATGGCGGCGCCGTAGGTGAGACCGAGCAGGAAACCGCGCTGGCGCGAGCCCGCCTGTGCCCCCGCGCCGATGATCGCCAGGTTGATGGGCACCATCGGCAGGACGCACGGCGTGAGGTTCAGGGCCAGGCCGCCGAGCAGCACGATCAGGAGGATCGCCAGTGGCCCCTTGCCTTCGAGCAGCGATTGCTGCTGCACGCCCTGCTCCGCGTCGCGGACGAACGCGATGAACTCGTCGGCAGGTAGATAACCGCCCGTGGTGCCGAGCACGGTGAACCGGTCGATCGCACTCAGGAGGTCGCCGTCGGTCGTGGTCGGCACGTCGGCACCAGCCGGGCGGACCGGGGCAATCGATCGGGCAGCGGGGGCGTCGACCGGCTGCGTCAGGCGGCCTTTCGCCAGTTCTGCGAACACGGCTCCGTGCGCACTCGGCGTGGCGGCGGTGCCTGCAGGCATGACGCGGATTCTCCACTCGAACGTGGCGGTCTGCGGGGCGAAGCACACGCGATCGTCGCAGGCCTGGTAGCGCAGGCGTCCCGGGATGACCATGTCGCCCGAGGGCGCATCGGCGGCGATCGCGAGCTCGGCACCGGTCACGAACTCGTGTTCGAACACGGCGAGCGGCTGCGGCTGCCCCTCCTGTTCGAAGTCCGTGGGTTCGGGGTACACGAGGTGACGGACGGTCACCGCCTCCGGCACGTCGACGGTCAGCACCGTCGGAATGAGGGACGGATCGCGCGGCGCGTCCGATTGGACGTGCAGGCCCTCGGGGAGCGACACCTCGAGCGCGACGCGCGTGGTCGACCCGGCCGCAACGGCGTTGGCGGCCACGTACGGCGTGACGGTCGCCTTCGGCCGCGTCAGCTGCGCGTGTGCGGCGGGCACGACGGCGGCACCCAGCCCGAGGACGACGAGCAGGGCGGCGGCACGTCGCGCAGGCAGACTTCGTAGGGCGGGCGGTATCCCGCCCGCGGCCGGCGTGAAGAGCTTCACCCCTGCATCGTACCAGCGGCTGGCGTTGAACTTCCGCCTCCGCCGGCCGATTGACCGGACGCGTCGCCCAGCGTCCGTCGCCGGGGGCCTGCCGCCATGGAGTCGATGCCTCACACCGATCCCGTGCCCCGACGGGCGGGTCTCCCTACGGAGGGCGCGCGCGGACCCTCGACGTCCGTGGCGTCGACGGCCGACGACCCCGCCGGCGTGCCGGCAGCCGTCCACGAAGCCGTCGCCAGCGTGCAGCAGGCGCTGCTCTGGGGACTCGGCGCGGCGGAGTGCCGCAGCCTCGCGCTCGACGCCTTTCTCGAGGTGACCGACAGCCAGTGGGCCGCACTCGTCCACGGCCAGCCCAGAGGCGCCCTGGCCAGCCTGCACCTGGACGTGCACCGGCGCCCGCCGGCGCACCGGGGCACCACCCTGGTCGCCGGTGCGGCGCTCGCGGAGTTCCTCGCGTTCGCCACGCCTTACGCCACGCGGGCACTGGCTGCCCGGGAACCCGCAACGGCACGGCTTCCGGCCCCGACGCGCGAGCGGATCGCTGACCGCGACCCGTCGTTCGATCCCGACTGGCTGGCCGTCCTGCCGATCCCGGCGAGCAGCGGGCCCGCGAGTGCGGTGCTGCTGGTGCGCCGCGGCGCCGCCTACGACGATAGCGTCGCGAGTGCGGTGGATCCGCTGCTGCGTCTCACCGGGCAGGTCGACACGTGGGTCCGCGAAGTCGAGGCACGCCGCCGGACCGAGCACGAGCTCGGGCTGGAACGCCGTCGCCTCCAGCTCGCCTTGTCGGCATCCGATATCGGCGTGTTCGAGTTCGACCCCGCGACAGGCAGCTTCGAGTGGGACGAGCGCCTCTGGCAGATGCACGGGCTCGCCCGTCGCGACACTCGGTGGACGTTCGACGATTGGGCCGCGCTGCTGCACCCGGCCGACGCCCAGGGCGCCGTCGACGACCTGCGGGTGGCGCTGGCGCAACGGCGCGCGCTGCAGACGCAGTACCGCATCGTGCGGCGCGACGGCGAAGTGCGACACGTGAGGGCGAACGCGCAGGTCTTCGACGAGGACGGCAACCCCCGGGTGGTCGGCGTCATCATCGACGTGACGGCCGACGTCCGGCTCCAGCAGGAGCTCGCGGCCGAGCGTGCGCAGGCCGAGGCCGCCACGCGCGCCAAGTCGCAGTTCCTCGCGACGATGAGCCACGAGATCCGCACCCCGATGAACGGCGTTCTCGGGATGCTGGAGTCGTTGCTGCGCAGCGGACTCGCACCCGAGCAGCACGAGCGTGCGGCGCTCGCCCACGGGTCGGCCGAGTGCCTCCTGCGCATCCTGAACGACATCCTCGACCTGTCACGGCTGGAGAGTCACCAGGTCACGATCGAGGCGATTCCGTTCGAACCGGCCCAGGTGATTGCCGGCACCGTCGCCGTGCTGATGCCGCGCGCGGCGGAGAAGCGCCTGCGCCTGTTGCAGGAGATCGACGCCGGCGTACCCGCCTGGATCAGCGGCGATCCGATGCGCCTGCGACAGGTGCTGATGAACCTGATCGGCAATGCCGTGAAGTTCACCGCGGAAGGACACGTCAGCGTCCGCGTACGCGTCGACCACGACGGGCCGCGACCGCTGCTGCGGGTCGACGTCAGTGACACGGGCGAGGGCATTCCCGTGGAGGCGCAGGACCGCCTCTTCGACCGGTTCGTGCAGGCCGACTCGTCGACCTCGCGGCGCTTCGGCGGGTCGGGCCTTGGACTGGCGATCAGCCGCCAGCTCGTGGGGCTGATGGGCGGGCAGATCGGCCTGCACAGCGAGCCCGGGCGCGGCAGCACGTTCTGGTTCGTCATCCCCATCGTCGCCACGGGGCCTCCGCCGACGGCGGCCGTGCGTGAGGGCGCACGCAGCACGCAGCCCGCAGCGCCTGCGACACCCCTTCGCATCCTTGCCGTCGACGACAACGCCGTGAATCGTCGGGTGCTCCAGGCGTTCCTCACGCCGGCCGGGCACCGCGTGCGACTCGTCGAGGGGGGCACGGAGGCGCTCGAGGCCCTGGCCGTGGAGTCGTTCGACGTCGTGCTGCTCGACGTGCAGATGCCCATCATGGACGGTCCGACGTGCCTGCGTCACGTCCGGTCGCTGGACCCGCCGTTGCGCGACATCCCGGTCATTGCCGTCACCGCCAACGCGATGGCTGGCGATCGTGAGCGCTACCTCGCCGAAGGGTTCTCCGACTACGTGTCCAAGCCCATGACGATGCAGGGGCTCGCCGACGCGATCGCGCGCGTCACCCGTCCCCGTTCCTCGACCCGCTAGGGTCGGCCGCCCGCTGGCGGCCCCGGCGCCCCACAACCCCGTCGCACCCGGCTGCGCGCCGGGCAAGCGGCCGTGGTATTCATGCGCGCATGCCTCCCAGGCCCAGCGCCGGGCTGCTCGTCTACCGCCGCGGTGCGCATGGCGTCGAAGTGCTTCTGGTCCATCCGGGA